>JAJYTR010000076.1 GCA_021792975.1 Pseudomonadota bacterium
TCATGCCGGCGCCGGTGCGCTCGCGCAGTTCCTTGACCGTCTGTGCGGTGATCTGCATGCGTGTTTCCTCTGATTGCGGATGCCCGCGCGCCAGTGTGCGCGCGGGCAGAGGCAGCGGTGTGACGCGGGGCTTACTCGCTGGCGGGGGCGTCGCTGGTACGCGCGCGGCCACGGCCGCCGCGCGGGGCACGCGCATCACGGCGGTCGCCCGGCTTGCCGGCGTTGCGGCGCGGCGGCGGTGCCTTGCGGCGCGGCGCGTCCTCGTCCCTGGCCACCGGGTTGCCTTCGGCGTCCAGTTCGACGAATTCGTTGCCGTCACCCTGCGCGGCGGCCGGCGCGGCGGCCTTGCCCTCGAGGATGGCATCGGCGGCGGCACGGGCGTACAGCTGCACGGCGCGGATGGCGTCGTCGTTGCCGGGAATGGCGTAGTCCACCAGCGCCGGGTCGTAGTTGGTATCCACCACGGCCACCACCGGGATCCCCAGCTTCTTGGCCTCGAGCACGGCGATGTTCTCGTAGCCGATGTCGATGACGAACATCGCATCGGGCAGGCGGCCCATGTTCTTGATGCCGCCCAGCGATTTCTCGAGCTTCTCGCGCTCGCGGCGCAAGCGCAGCACCTCGTGCTTGACCAGTTTCTCGAAACGGCCGTCGGTTTCCATGGCTTCCAGCTCCTTGAGCCGCGCCACCGACTGCTTGACGGTGCGGAAGTTGGTGAGCGTGCCGCCCAGCCAGCGCTGCGAGACATAGGGCATGCCGCAGCGCTGCGCCTCGGCTTCGATGGCCTCGCGCGCCGAGCGCTTGGTGCCCACGAACAGCACCGCGCCGCGCTTCTGCGCCACGCCGGAGAGGAAGTTCATGGCGTCGCCGAACAGCGGCAGGGTCTTCTCGAGATTGATGATGTGGATGCGGCCGCGGGCCCCGAAAATGTACGGGCCCATCTTAGGATTCCAGTAGCGCGTCTGATGGCCGAAATGCACGCCGGCTTCCAGCATCTGGCGCATGGTGACTTGAGGCATGGTTGTACTCCGGGTGGGCCTTGCGGCCCGCAGGGTTGGGACTTCCACGCATCCCCCGTCCGACCCTGCGGCGGCGTTCCGGGCGACGCCGCAGCAGCGCGGCACGTGCGGATCGCAAGCCGTACAGGGCACCCCGGAACGGGTGCCGATACGTGTGCGGATTGGGCCTTGCGGCCGGACGAGCGGCGCCGCGAACGGTTACACTCGTGCTGTGTGCAGCCCCGCGAGGGCGCTGCAAAGCCTTGAAATACTAGCGGGCCTCCCGCATGGATGGCAAGTGATGCGTTCTCCCGACAAAGCCCAGGCGGTGCTGCCCAAGAGCCCCGCCGACATCGAAAAGATGCGCGTGGCCGGCCGCCTGGCCGCCGAAGTGCTGGCCGTGCTCAAGCCGCACGTCCGCCCGGGCGTCAGCACCGAGGAACTGGACCGCATCGCGCACGACCACATCGTCAACGTACAGAAGGCGATCCCGGCCAACGTGGGCTATCGCGGCTTTCCGAAGACGCTGTGCACCTCGGTCAACCACGTGATCTGCCACGGCATTCCCAGCCCGGCCAAGGTGCTCAGGGACGGCGACATCCTCAACATCGACGTCACCGTCATCAAGGACGGCTGGCACGGCGATACCAGCCGCATGTATTTCGTGGGCACGCCCGGCGTGCTGGCGCGGCGGCTGGTGGAAACCACGCACGCGGCGATGATGGCCGGCATCCGCGCGGTGCACCCCGGCGCCACCCTGGGCGATGTCGGTCATGCGGTGCAGCAGGTGGCCGAGGCGGCGGGCTATTCGGTGGTGCGCGAGTACTGCGGACACGGCATCGGCCGCATCTATCACGAGGACCCGCAGGTGCTGCACTACGGCCAGCCGGGCACCGGACTGCGCCTGGAGCCGGGCATGACCTTCACCGTCGAGCCCATGATCAACGCCGGCCGTCCGCACACGCGGCTGCTGCCCGATGGCTGGACGGTGGTCACCAAGGACCACTCGCTGTCGGCGCAATGGGAGCACACGGTGGCGGTCACCGCGGACGGCTACGAGATCCTCACCCCCTGGCCGGATGCGGCCTGAGACGCGCCGCCGACGCGCCGGCGTGAGCGGCCCGTCCGCGCGCGCGACGATCCCGCCGCCACCGCGGCTGCCCGCCGCAGTGCCGCGCAGCGGTCTTTCCGCCGAGGCGCAACTGGCGCTGCGGCAGTTGCTGGAGGATCACGCCCGCGCGCTGGCGCATGCGTTCGCGGGTGGCGCCGATGCGCGCGCGCTGACCGCCGCGCGCGCCGCGCTGGTGGCGCGCGTGGTGGCGCAGGTATGGACCCTGCATCTGGGCGAGCCGCACGGACTGGCGGTGTTCGCGCAGGGGGGGTTCGGACGCGGGCGCCTGTTTCCGTATTCCGACGTCGACCTGCTGGTACTGGCCGCAGGCGACGCCGTGCCGGCCTCGCGCGGTCTGGAACGCGTGTTCGCGGTGCTGTGGGACCTGAACCTGAAACCGGCGCAGGCGGTGCGCACGCTGGAAGAGCAGCGCCGCCTGTCGGCCGGCGACCTGAGCATCTACACCGCGCAGTTGGAGGCGCGCTGGCTGGCGGGCGACGAGGCGCTGGCCGATGCCCCGCGGCGGCTGCGCCGGCCCGATCCCTGGAGCGCACCGGCGTTCCTGGCTGCGCGGCTGCAGGAACACGCCGGCCGCCACACCCGCCGCGGCGGCGATCCGTTCCGGCTGGAACCCGATCTCAAGGAGGGCCCGGGCGGGCTGCGCCACCTCGATCTGCTGTACTGGCTGGGGCTGCATGCGGGCGTGCCGCCCCAGTGGTCCCGGCTGCAGCGCGCCGGATGGGTCGACTCCGCCGCGGCCGCGGCGCTGGCGGCCGCCGAGGACGAGCTGCTGCGCGACCGCTACGCGCTGCATCTGCTGGCCGGACGCGCCGAGGAGCGCCTGCTGTTCGACCACCAGCGCACGCTGGCGTCACGATTGGGCCACGCCGATGCCGAGGGCGTGCTGGGCGTCGAGCGCTTCATGCAGGGTTACTACCGCGCCGCCACGACCGTGGCGGCGCTGGTGGACGAGGCGGTGGCGCGTCACGCCGACCGCCTGCATCCGCCGCCGCCGCCGCGTGCGCTGGATGCGCTGTGGCAGCGCCGCGGCCACGCGCTGGAGCCACGCGATGCCGAGGCGTTGCGGCGGCAGCCGGCGTTGCTGCTCGCCGGCGCGCGCTGGCTGGATGCCGATGCCGGGATCGAAGCCTTCGGCGTGGAGGCGGCGCGGGCCGCACGTCTGGCGCTGGCGCAGCAGCCGGCCGGCGCGCTGGCGCAGGATGCCGATGCCCTGCGCGCGTTCGACGCGCTGCTGGCGCGCGGTGCGGCCGCCGCCGCCGCGCTGCGGCAGCTGGCGCGCCTGGGGGTGCTGGCGGCGCTGCTGCCGGCCTTCGCGCGCGTCAGCGGGCGCATGCAGTACGACCTGTTCCACCTCTACACCGTGGACGAGCACACCCTGCGCGTGCTCGACCAGCTGGCCGCCTTCGCCGCGCCCGCCGCCGCCGGGGAATTCGGTCTGGCGCACGCGCTGTGGATGCAGGCCGGCGATCCCGCCGTGCTGCTGCTGGCGGCACTGTTCCACGACATCGCCAAGGGCCGTGGCGGCGACCACAGCGTGCTGGGCGAGTCCGACGTGCGCGCCTTCGCGCAGCGGCTGGGCTGGCCGCCGGCGCGCGTCGAGGACGCCGCCTTCCTGGTGCGCGAGCACCTGCTGCTGAGCCAGACCGCGCAGCGCCAGGACATCGGCGACCCGCAGGTGGTGGCGCGTTTCGCCGCGCGCGTGGGCAGCCTGCCGCGGCTGGAGATGCTGTACCTGTTGACCGTGGCCGACATCATCGGCACCAGCCCGGCGCTGTGGAACGGCTTCAAGGACTGCCTGCTGGCCGATCTCTACCACGCCGCGCGCCGCCAGCTCAGCGGTGAGCCGGATGCCGTCGACGCCGCCGCGCTGGCGCGACGCTGCCGCGCCGATGCCCTGCGGCGGCTGGCCGCGCAGGGCGTGGCGGCCGACGCGGCGCGGACGTTGTGGCACGACTTTCCCGAGGCGGCGTTCGTGCGCCAGCGCCCCGAGCAACTGGCCTGGCAGACCGCCGCGGTGCTGGCGGCCGGCGGTGCGCTGCCGGTGCTGGCGGCGCAGCCCGATTCGGTGCGCGGCGGACTGGAGCTGTTTTTCCTGGTGGGCGACCGCGACGGCCTGTTCGCCACCGTCACCGCCGTGCTGGAACGCGAGGGCTACTCGGTGCAGGAGGCGCGCATCCTGGGCACGCACAGCGGACTGGCGCTGGACAGCTTCGTGCTGCTCGACGCGCAGGGCGGCGCCGGCAGCGCCGCGCACGCGCGGCATCTGTGCGCGCGTCTGGATGCCGCGCTGCGCGGCGCGCCGCTGCCGCGTGCACGCCACCGCCTGCCGCGCCGCCTGCGCCACTTCCAGCGCATGCCGCGTGTCGTCTTCGAGCCGTCGACGCAGGTGGGGCGCACGCGCCTGGCCGTGCGTGCCAGCGACCGTCCGGGTCTGCTGGCCGACATCGCCCAGGCCTTCCTCGATTGCGCGGTACGCGTGCATGATGCGCGCATCGCCACCTTCGGCGACCGCGCCGAGGATTTCTTCGAGCTGAGCGACCGCCACGATCAGCCGCTGGATGCGCCGCGCCAGGCGGCACTGCGGGCGGCGCTGGAACGGCATCTCAGCCCTACGCCTGCCGACGAGACCGCCTGATGCACGCGCTGCAAGCCCTGATCGAAGACGCCTGGAACCGCCGCGACCGCCTGCCCGCAGGCGTGCCCGACGCCGTGCTGAGCCCGGCGCTGGAGCGGGTGCTGGACGCGCTGGAGCGCGGCGAGTTGCGCGTGGCCGAACCGGACGGCACGGGCGGCTGGCGCGTCAACACCTGGCTGAAGCAGGCGGTGCTGCTGTATTTCAGGCTCTCCGTCGCCCGCCCGATGGACGGCGGTCCGATGCAGGCCTTCGACAAGGTGCCGCTGCGTTTCACCGGCGAGGGCGCGCAGGCGCTGCCCACGCTGGGCGCGCGCGTGGTGCCGGGCGCGCTGGTGCGCCGCGGCGCGTTCATCGGCAGGGACGCGGTGCTGATGCCCGGCTACGTCAACATCGGTGCCCGGGTAGGCGAGGGCAGCATGGTCGACACCTGGGCCACGGTGGGTTCCTGCGCGCAGATCGGCGCGCGCGTGCATCTGTCCGGCGGGGTCGGCATCGGCGGCGTGCTGGAGCCCCTGCAGGCAACGCCCACCATCATCGAGGACGACTGCTTCATCGGCGCGCGCTCGGAGGTGGTCGAGGGCGTGATCGTCGAGCGCGGCAGCGTGATCGGCATGGGCGTGTTCCTGGGCCAGAGCACGCGCATCTACG
>JAJYTR010000077.1 GCA_021792975.1 Pseudomonadota bacterium
CGCCACCAGTCCTCGCGCGGCCACGCGGCGCGATTCGCGGCGGGCAGCCCGGCCAGCGGCGCGTGCGTGGCAAGCGCGGGCGGCGGCGGCAGGCTGGGCGGCAGACCCGCGCAGCCGGCGAGCATGGCGGCCAGCACCGCCGCGGGCACGCTGCGCGCCCGGTGCCCGGCTGCAGCAGGGGTCATGGAGTCTGCTCCTCGCGGGAGTCGATTGTGGTGGCCAGCTTCAGCAGCAGCGCATCGAACCGGCGGCGCTGTGTGCGGCCCAGAGCCGAAAAGATGTCCCGCACCTCGGCCGCGAGCTGCGGCAGCAGCGTGCGTGCCAGGCGCTCGCCGCGCGCGGTCATGCGCAGCACGACGCGGCGGCGGTCGCGTGCATCGGGCGTGCGTGTGGCCAGACCCTTGCGAACCAGCGCGTCGGCGATGCGGGTCATGTTGGTCGGGCGCTGCGCGGTCAGGCCGCACAGTTCGCCGGGCGAGGCATTGCGGCCCGGGTTGCCGAACAGCTGCATCAGCGCGATGAAGTCGGCTTCGGCCAGACCGTGCGGCTGCAGGACCGCCTCCAGACGCGCCGAAATCGCCGCGCCGACGTGCTTGAGCTTGCGCGCCAGCATGATCTCGTCGACCGGCAGCGCGTCGCACATCGCGGCGATGCGTTGCACACCTTCCCGCATCGCGGCGAATTCCTCGAGCAGCGGCATGTTTCACCAGCAAAAATTTCATTGATGAACTAAATGCTGGCGCCCGCCGCCCCGATTGTCAATCCGCGGTCATGCCGCGGGTGGGGGCAGCGTGAACAGCAGTCGCGCGTTGGCGGTGATCGCGGCAGCCAGTTGCGCGGGGTCTTCGCCGCGCAGCGCCGCCACTTCGGCCAGGATGCGCACCAGCCGCTGCGGTTCGTTGCGTCGTCCCTGCCAGTCGCAGTCGGGCTGGTCGGGGCTGTCGGTTTCCAGCAGCAGGAATTCGACCGGCATGCGGGCCACCAGGCCGCGCAGCCGCTGCGCGCGCGGATAGGTAACCGGCCCGCCGATGCCGATGAGGAAGCCCAGATCCCAGAGCTGCCGCGCCTGCTGCGCGCTGCCTGCGAAGCTGTGCACGACGCCGCGCAGGCCGGGCCGGCGGCGCAGCGCCGCCAGTGCCTCGTCCAGCGCGCGCCGCGCATGCACGATCACCGGCAGCGTGCGCCGTCGGGCGATGTCCAGTTGCGCCTCGAACAGCCGCCGCTGCCGCATCCGGTCCAGACCGGGCACGAAGAAGTCCAGCCCGCATTCACCCACCGCCACCGTCCGCGGGTGCCTGTCCAGCCAGCTCTCCAGCGCGTCGAGATGCTCGTCGCGATGTTCGGCCAGATACACCGGATGCAGGCCGCAGGCCGCGTGCAGGCCCGGCTGTGCGACGGTCAGGCGCTGCAGTCCGGACCAGCCTGCCGCGTCGACCGCCGGCACGACCTGCGCCAGCACGCCGGCAGCGCGTGCGCGCGCCAGCACGGCCTCACGGTCGGCATCGAATGCATCGGCATCGAGATGGCTGTGGCTGTCGATCAGCGGGATCATGCCGCCACGATAGCGGTGACGGCCGGTCTAAGCAGGCGTTCAGCCGGGCGCTGCTGCAATCCGGTCCGGCGATCCGCAGATCGCCGGACTGTCGCCCGCGAGGGCGCAGGGCAGGGCCCGGCGGGTGCGCATGGGCGCCCCGCTGCGCGGTTCCTGCACACGAGGAGCGGAACATGCGTATGCGTTGGCAGGCCCCGGGAGCGCTGGTGCTGGCCGCGGTGCTGGCGGGTTGCGCGCAGCAGCCGTATCGCGGTGCGGCCGGCTACGGACCGGGCTACGGTCCGCAGGTGTGCGCGGATTGCGGCGTCGTGCAGCATGTGGAACAGGTGTACGTGGAGCGCAACGACAGCACGCTGGGCACAGTGCTGGGCGCGGTGATCGGCGGCGCGCTGGGCAACCAGGTCGGCCATGGTCGCGGCAATACCGCCGCCACCATCGCCGGCGCCGTGGCCGGCGGCGTGGTCGGTCATGCCGTGGCCGGACAGAACGGCAACCAGGTGCCGGCCTGGCGCATCTGGATGCGCATGAGCGACGGCCGCGAGGTCAGCCTGATCCAGCGCCAGTACCCGGGCGTGCGTCCCGGCGATGCGGTGGTCATTCGCGAAGGCCGCGTCTATCCGCGCTGGCGCGGCGAGCATTGAGATCGCGTCGCCGCTGCATCGACAGTGGCGTGGATCAGTTGACGCTGTAGAAGCGGTGGTCGCCGATCACCGCCAGCGGCATGCCCTGCGCCCAGTCGGGTGCGGGCACGGCGACGCTGTAGAAGCTCAGTGCATGCGGTACCACATAACGACGCTCGTCGCGCGGCAGCGACCACTCGTGCAGGGCCTGGCCGGCGATGCGCCAGGCCAGGTTCCAGGCGCCGATGTTGTCCAGCCGCGTGCCTGCAGGCACCAGGGTGGGCGCGAACTGCTTGGGCGCCGTCACCACCTGGCACACGTGCTTGCCCCACAGGCCCATCTCGCGGCGGCGCATGGCCACTTCAGCCACGGCGGCCTGGCCGATCATCGGCTCGCCGCGTGCCTCCAGGTACACGGTGGTGGCCAGACAGGTCTGGCTGGCCAGGTGCGGGGCCACCGGGGACAGCCATGAAGCCATCATCATCAACCAGGCGAGTTTCATGTGCGTACTCCTTGCGACGCGCCCGGAACGGCGCACGCGCTGGCGCGGGAGATCCGCTCGTCCCGGACCTCCTCTGGGAATCCGCCGGCGCGTTCGGTCGCGCTGGCACAGATGCTGCTCGGCCGCTCTACGCGCGGCCCTGTTGCCGGGGGCGCCATGGGCGCCGCACCCGGCGGCCTGCCAGGCAGGCTGCGGATCGGTGGTCGCATGTGACCATGCGCGCTGCGATGCGGAGCTTCCGGATCGCCGCACGCAGGACTGCGGTGGAGCCGCAGTCCCGGAAAGGCGGGCGCAAGGTACGGATTGCGGCGCCGCAGCGCAAGTGCCCGCGGCATTCTGTTCAGGTTGGCAACGGTGCCGTCAGTCGGCGTGCTGCGTGCGCAGCAGCGGTCCGAGCGTGTCCGGCACCGGACCGGCGCGGTTGAGCACGCCCAGCAGATACGACGGCTCGCCCTGCTGCAGGCACAGCGGCAGCACGCTGCCGGTGTGCGCATCGAGCAGCGCGCGGATCGCCGCGGGCGCGCCAGCCAGCGTGACGAGATGCCGCTTGTGGCCGCCGCGGTAGTGCAGACGCGCGGCGATCTCCTGGCCGGGATAGCAGCCCTTGTCGAAGACCACGGCACGCAGATGCTCGAGTCCCAGCGCGGGCGGCAGCAGCGCGTCCAGGGCAGTTGCCGGCAGCCAGGCCCAGCCGGCGTCGATTTCCGCACGCCATGCTTCTGCCGTGCGCCGGTCGTCGGCAGCGGCAGTGGCGGCGGCGGACGGCAGCGCCAGCCACGCGTGACCGCCCATGCCGAAGTACAGGGCATCGTCCTCCCGCGTGCAGGTGTGCAACGGCAGCGCCGGCGCGGCCCGCAGCACGGTCTCCCGCACTTCGATGCGCAGTGGCGCGCGCAGCACATAGCGCGCCAGCGACTGCGCCAGCACCGCCGCGTCTCCCCCGCGCGGCAGCGCGAGAAAGCGGTCTGCTTCCATGCGCGCCAGTTGCAGCACCGCGCGCACCCGGCCCTGCGCGTCCAGCCACGCGCTCCATTGCCAGCGGCCCGGCGTCAGCGCGTCGACGTCGCTGGCCAGCTGCGCCTGCAGGAAGGCTGCGGCCCCGGAGCCGTGGAATTCCAGCAGGCCCGTCCGTCCGGGTGGCGCGGTGATCGCCTGGCTCATACGCGGTGCATGCCTCTCTGCCGGGGCCGCGGCTTGAGCCGCGCGTCGCGCAAGTTATATCCTTCACCTCCCGATGAGCACGCCCGCGCCGCCCGCTGCAGCCGCCGAACGCGATCCCGCGCGACCGCTGCAGCCGCAACCGGCGAGCAGTCCCGCGTCCGCACCACCACTGCCCCAGCCGCAGCGTACGGTGCCGGACCCGACACGCTACGGCGACTGGGAAAAGAATGGCCGCTGCATCGATTTCTAGACTGCGGCCCGCAGGCTCCGAATTTCACCGCCAGGACCTCGCCATGGATTCAAGCTCGCGTCCGCTCTCGCCGCACCTGGGCATCTACCGCTGGCAGGTGCAGATGGTCACATCGATCCTGCATCGCGTCACCGGCATCGCACTGGCGGTCGGCTCGCTGCTGCTGCTGGCCGGTCTGCTCAGCCTGGCCGCAGGGCCGTCCGCCTACGCCGCGTTCCGTGCGTTGCTCGCCTTTCCGCTGGTGCAGTTGCTGCTGCTGGGCTGGACCTGGGCCTTCGCCTATCACCTGTGCAACGGCGTGCGCCATCTGCTGCAGGACGCGGGACTGGGCTTCGCCAGGCCGGTATTCGTGCGCAACGGCTGGATCGTCGTCGTGCTCTCGCTGCTGCTGACCGCGGCCGTGTGGATCGCGTCGCTGGTGATCGGGGGAGCGCTATGAGCGATCTGCGCAATCCGCTGCAGCGCGCGCGGGGACTGGGCTCGGCCAAGGACGGCGCACAGCACTGGTGGCGCCAGCGTGTCACCGCCGCCGCGCTGCTGGTGCTGGGGATCTGGTTCGTGCTGCTGGTGCTCGCCCTGTTGCGGGGGAGCTATGCGGCCGCGCAGACGGCGCTGGCCAATCCGTTCAACGCCACGCTGATGGTCGCTTTCGTGGTGGCGCTGTTCTGGCACATGCAGCTCGGCCTGCAAGTCGTCATCGAGGACTATGTGCACACGCGCGGGGTCGAACTCGCGCTGCAGATCCTGGTGCGCCTTTTCGCCGCGCTGGCCGCGCTGCTGGCGATCATCGCGGTGCTGCGCATCGCCCTGGGTGGTTGAGATCATGGACAGTTACAAGATCCGGCAGCACAAGTTCGACGTGGTGGTAGTCGGCGCCGGCGGTTCCGGCCTGCGCGCCACCTTCGGTCTGGCCGAACAGGGCCTGTCCACGGCGTGCATCAGCAAGGTCTTCCCCACGCGCTCGCACACGGTGGCGGCACAGGGCGGCATCGCCTCGGCGCTGGGCAACATGGGCGAGGACGACTGGCGCTTTCATTTCTACGACACCATCAAGGGTTCCGACTGGCTGGCCGATCAGGACGCCGTCGAGTACATGT
>JAJYTR010000078.1:0-2233 GCA_021792975.1 Pseudomonadota bacterium
GCAGCACGACTACAACGCCTATCTCGGCCTGCTGCGCCGCGACGGCACCATGGTGCTGGTGGGCGTGCCCGACCCGACGCCGGTGCACGCGTTCTCGCTGATCGGCGGGCGCAAGCGCCTGGCCGGCTCCCTGATCGGCGGCATCCGCGAGACGCAGGAAATGCTCGATTTCTGCGCCGCGCACGGCGTGGCCGCGGACATCGAGCTGATCCCCATCCAGCAGATCAACCAGGCCTACGAGCGCATGATCAAGGGCGACGTGCGCTACCGCTTCGTGATCGACATCGCCAGCCTGGGCAAGGCCGCCTGAGGGGGCGTCCGGCGGCCCACCTGGCCGGCGTGTTCAGTCCTCGAGACCGCGCCGGCAACGGCTGACGGCGTCGGGCCCGAGCACCGCGTAGGGCGCGAACGCCGGCAGTGCGGCGGCGGCGGCGGCCTGATCCTGCTGCAACACGCCCAACTGCGTGCACAGCACGGCGGCTTTCCGCCTGAGCGCGCCGGCTTCGGCATCGGCCTTGCTGCGGATATCCCCGGTATCGCCGCGCAGCAGATGGCTGACCACCGTGCCCACCACGCTGCCGGCCATCGCGGCGCCGGCCTCGCCCATGGCCACGCCGCTATCGACCAGCGCGTAGGCGTCGCGGTGATAGCGGACGAACAGCGCGCGCTGCGGCGCCGTCAGCGCCACCGGGCGGCCGCCGATGCGCAGATCGCCCTGCGCGTCGACTCGCGCGTCGGGGCGGTCGCGCGCGCTGATCACCACCGCGCCGTCTTGCAGGTGCAGTGCGCCGCCGTGCGTGCCGGCGTCGATCTGCATGCCGCCGCCCTGTGGACTGCCGCAGGCGGTGAGCGCAACGGCCATCGCGGCCAGCATCGAAGCCCGGAATGCATGGAGCAGACGCATGGCACAATCCTCGTAAGTTGGTGTATTGCTACACTAACTCACGTGGCGCCCCTTGGCTACCCGCCGCAGGTCACGGTATCCGCTCCCGGGCGCCGGGGTCGCGCTGCAGCCGCTGCCGCTCGTACAGCTTGGCGTATTTCAGGAACACGTAATAGGCGCCGCTGGCGGCACTGATGTAGCCGGCCCAGCCGGCGAGGAAGTAGCGCTTGAACAGGTACTGGCGCAGGAAAAACAGCGGCGGGTACAGCAGCATGCGCGTGCGCAGGAAGCGCGCCTGCGCCGCGCGCTGCGGCGTCGCCATGCCGCTGGAGTAGTCGTTGAGCTTGCGCACCTTGGTGGCGATGTCCGGCTCGCCGTAGTGCAGGAACACCGCATCGCGCAGCGTGCGTACGCGTCCGCGCACCTGCGGCGCGGCGTGCACCGGCGCGTCGTTCATGCCGCCCGTGCGGCGGTCGAACAGGCGCAGGTGGGCGTTGATGCGGCTGGCACGCGGCTGCAGCCGCCAGAACATCTGCTCGCGACGCAGCAGGCGGTAGCCGGCGGCGTCTGGCGTGGCCAGCGCATGTTCGATGGCCTGCACCGCCGGCGGCGTCAGCGCCTCGTCGGCATCCAGCAGCAGCACCCAGGCGTGGCTCGCCAGGTCGATGGCCTGCTGCTTCTGCGCGGCGTAGCCGGCGAAGCGCCGCACGACGACGCGGGCAGCGCGCGCGCGGGCGATCTCCAGCGTGGCGTCGGTGGAACCCGAGTCGAGCACCACGATCTCGTCGGCACAGGGTACCGAGTCGAGGCAGCGCGCCAGGGTGCCGGCGCTGTTGAACGTGGTCACCACCAGCGACAGCGGTTCACGCGCCATGCGCGCGCTCGGCATCGGTGCTGCCCAGCACGCCGATCCACAGCGCCAGCAGCCACCAGAACAGCAGGCCCCACCAGGCCGAATAGAACGCCAGCGTGGTGTTCAACGGAAACACCGCCGCCAGCACCGCCACGCCCGCCGGCCAGGCGCGCGCGCGGGCATCCTGCGGTGCACGCCGCCACATGCGCAACGCCAGCGCCGCGCCCAGCAGCCACAGCGCCAGCCCCAGCACGCCGCTCTCGCTGAGGATCTCCAGCACGATCTGGTGCGCGTAGAAAGCGCCCTCGCGCGAGGCGGGCGTGGCGAAGGGGTCGCCCGGCAGCGCATAGCGCGGGTAGGCGTAGCGGAAGCCGCGCACGCCCACGCCGGTCCAGGGGTTGGCGGCGATCATGCGCAGCGCGTCGCCCCAGATGCTGATGCGGTAGGACAGCGCGGCGTTGAGCCCCTGTTCGCTGCCCTGCAGTGCCAGCAGCGTG
>JAJYTR010000078.1:2243-5089 GCA_021792975.1 Pseudomonadota bacterium
CGAAACGTGCCAGGCCAGGCCGAGGGCGAGTGCTCCGGCCAGCATGGCCGCGCCCGACCACAGCGCGAAACGCCTGAGCGAACCCGCCTCACGCCAGATGAACACCGCCAGCACCAGCGCGTAGGTGACCCAACTGGCGCGCGAGCCCGAGAGCAGGATTGGACCCAGCAGCAGCAGCGCGGCGACGACCAGCGCCGGCCGTCCGCGCCAGGCGCGCGCCGGCGCCAGCAGGAACGGGGCGAGCGTGGCCAGCACCTGGCCGATCTTGGGATCGCCGGCGCCGAAGATGCCGGTCAGCCGGTGCGGTTCGGCGTGGCCGCGGACGCTCCAGCCGGTCAGCGCCTGCATCCACGCATCCAGCACCCACAGCAGCAACAGCAGCGCGAGGGCCGACTGCAGGCGCGAGCATTGCCGCGCATCGCGCAGCACCCAGGCGATGCCCGCCGCCAGCGGCAGGTAGCGCAGCATGGCGAGTGCCGTCTCCCAGGTGCGCGCGGGCATCACCGCGCTCAGCGTCGAGCCTAGCGCGGCCAGCTCGTAGCAGGCCCAGATCGCCAGCGCCCAGCGCGCGGCGGGCAGATCGATCAGGCTGCGCGGCCGGCGCAGCAGCAACGCCGCGCACAGCAGCAGCAGCATGGCGGTGCCCAGTTCGGCCGAACGCCCGAACGGCAGCAGCACGATCAAGGCGAAGGGCAGCAGCCACGACCAGCCTGGCCGCGCGTCGCGATGGGGCGGGGCGTTCATGCGCGCGTCGTTCCCGCGTGCGGCCGGATGCGCAACCGTCTCAGGCGGCACGGCGGGCACGCCGCCGCCACATCACCAGCACCGCCACCAGCACCGGCAGCGCAAGCACCGGAACCAGCACATCCGGAGTGCCGACGCGCATCCACGCCGGCACGGCCGGCAGCAGCAGCAGCACGGCGGCGCCCAGCGCCGCCTGCACGACATCGATACCGCCCCCCTGCCGATGCCGCAACGCGGCCAGACCGGCCGCCGCCAGCAGCCAGGCCAGCAGCCGCGTCGGCCAGGTGTACAGCGGGCGCGGCGGCAACTGCGGCAGCAGGTCACCCAAACTGCGATCGCCCAGCTGCACGCTGGCGTTCGGCGCGGGCAGCAGTTCGCCGTGGTCCACGCGCGCCAGCACCGTCACCTGCTGCGGCGGCACCACGCTCCAGCGGATGCGCACGTCGCCCAGCCGCGGGTGCCGCGGGTCGCCGCTGTACAGCGCGCCGTGGTACGGGGTGAACGTGGCCGCGAGGTTGCCCGGCAGCGCCGCCGCGCGCACCGGCTGCGGAACCCGGCCCGGGATGCGCGCGGTCAGCGCCGGCGCCAGCACGAAGCCGTCCAGACGCACGCGCGGCGCCGGCAGGTCCAGCGCCGCCACCGGCGGCTGCGGGTTCTCGTGCCCGCGCGGCTGCGCGAATGCCGCCGAGTCGACGCGGCCGTCCTGCCATTCCAGCTCGTACAGCGGATAGCCGACGTCGACCTGCTGCCACTGGAACATGGCCACCTCGCGGTGCAAACGCAGCGCCAGCGCGCTCTGGTTGAAGCCGGTATCCAGCGGCGCTTCGACCACCTGCGGTGTACCCACCACGCGCACCAGCTCGCCCTGCAGTCGCGCCGAAGGCCGGGCATCGCGGCCCAGATCGATCACGCCCGCGCGCGTGCCGGCGACCGCCTGCAGTGCCGCCTGATAGGTCGCGGCCGCCGATTCGATGCGCCAGGACAGCAGCAGCGCCAGCAGCACCAGCAGCGCGCCGCCCGCCTGCCACGGCCAGCGCCGGCCGCGCAACTGCAGGCGCCGCGACACGATCTTGCCCTTGCGCGCGCGCTCTTGCTCGAGGATGCGGCGCGTGCTGCGCTTCACGCCGGCACGCCCGCAAGCTGCGCCCGTGCGCCGGTCACTCCGTAGCGCCCGCGCGCGTCGCGCTGCACGTCCGCCAGCGCGACCTGCGGATCGTGCGTGAAGAACAGGCGCACACCGCGCGCCAGCGCGTCGTCCAGCAGCGCCTGCTTCTCCTCGATCAGACGCTCGGGAAAACGGTCGTAGCCCATGGTGATGGGCACATGCACCCAGGGCACACCCGGGATGAGGTCGGCGCAGAACAGCACGCCGCCGCCGGTGTCCGGCGCAGGCTGGATCTCGGCCAGCATCAATCCCGGCGTGTGGCCCTCGGAAACATGGAAGCGCACGCACGGCCCCAGCGTGGCGCTGTGCGCGCCTGCCACAAGCTGCAGCCGGCCGCTGGCCTCGAGCAGGCCGGGCAGCTCCGGGATGAACGAGGCGCGGTCGCGCGGATGCGGCGCCAGCGCACGCCGCCAGTGCGCCGCCCCCACCAGATAGGTCGCGCGCGGAAACAGCAACCGTGGCGGCGTGTCCGGCTGCCAGGCGGCGAGCAGCCCGCCGGCATGGTCGAAGTGCAGGTGCGAGAGCACCACCACGTCGATGTCGCGCTCGCCGAAGCCGCGCGCGGCCAGCTCGTCCAGCAGCACGTGGCGGTCCTCCTGCACGCCGTAGCGTTCGCGCAGCTTCGGCTCGAAGAACGCGCCGATGCCGGTCTCGAACAGCACATTGCGGCCGTCGAGATCCTCCACCAGCAGGCAGCGGCAGGCCAGCGGGATGCGGTTGTGCTCGTCCGGGATGATCCACTGCGACCACAGCGTGCGCGGCGCGTTGCCGAACATGGCGCCGCCGTCCAGCTTCTGCGAATTGCCCTGTAGCGACCACAGCTTCATCGTTGGCCTCGATCCATAATCACCGCGGCGACGGTGACTAGCCTCGGCATCCCTGCCTCGTCAAGTCACCCGGCCGACGGCTCCTGCCGCCGGCGCACGCCGGCGCGTGC
>JAJYTR010000026.1 GCA_021792975.1 Pseudomonadota bacterium
CCAGCCGGATGGCGACCGCACCGGCCAGCGCCGCCAACAGAAAGCTGCGCAATCCCAGCGGCTGCCGCCGCGGACCGCGGCCCTTGTGACGCTCACGCTCGATGCCGAGCAGCAGGCCGCTGCCCAGCGCGGCGATCAGGCCCATCAGGTCGGACGTGTGCAGGTCCATGCGTGGTGCGGCGCCGGCAGCGTCCGCGAGGGCGTAAGGGCGTAAGGGCCTGCGGCAATGTCCACGACAAGGTCTCCACGCGGCGACGCACGCACGGATCATATCGCCCGGCAATAACCCGCGCGCGGGCCTGCGACGCCAAGGTGGGCGCCGTGCTGTCCGGTCACGGGCGCCGCGCCATGCGCGCGCCCTGTGCCCCGCGAGTCCGGAATCCCGGGGCCGGAGCCCAGGCTCCGTCACGCACTGTCGATGCGCGCTTCGCTGTCGGCATCGAAGAACAGCAGATCGTCCGGGTCGAAGCTCAGGGTCAGGCTTTCGCCCACTGCGGGCAATACCGTCGGCGGCAGGCGTGCGGTCAAGGCGCAGGTATTCCAGCGCATGGCCACGAACACCTCGCTGCCGACCGGCTCGACCACTTCGACCAGCGCCGTACAGCGCGGCCAGTGCGCGGGCTGATCGCCCGCCGCCAGGCGCAGCGATTCGGGACGCAGGCCCAGCACGATGTCCCGGCCATCGTAGGGCTGCAGCTGCGGCCGCCAGGCATCCGGCAGCGCCAGCGGGAGGGACCGGTCCGCGGCCATCACCAGCCGGCCGCCATCGGCGGCGTCGAAACGTCCCGGCAGCAGGTTGATGACCGGCGTGCCCAGGAATCCGGCGACGAAGAGGTTGGCGGGCGCGCGATACAGCCGCATGGGCGAGTCGATCTGCTGCACCACGCCGTCCCGCAGCACCACGATGCGCTGCCCGAGCGTCATCGCCTCGATCTGGTCATGGGTGACATAGATCATGGTCGTGCCCAGCCGCCGGTGCAGGCGCGCGATTTCGATGCGCGTCGCCAGGCGCATCCGCGCGTCGAGGTTGGAGAGCGGTTCGTCCAGCAGGAACACCGCCGGTTGCCGCACCAGCGCACGCCCGAGCGCCACGCGCTGCTGCTGGCCGCCCGAGAGCTGTCCGGGTTTCTGGTCCAGCAGCTGCGAGAGGCCCAGCAGTTCCGCCGCCTCCCGCACCTTGCGCGCGATCTCGGTCCGCGGTGATCCGCGCAGCCGCAGTCCGAAGCCCATGTTCTCCGCCACGCTCATGTGCGGATACAGCGCATAGTTCTGGAACACCATCGCAATGTCGCGGTCCTTGGGCGGCAGGTCGTTCACCACCCGCCCGCCGATGCGCAGCGTGCCGGAGGTGATGTCCTCCAGCCCGGCGATCATGCGCAGCAGGGTGGTCTTGCCGCAGCCGGAAGGGCCGACGAAGACCGCCAGTTCGCCCGGCGCGATCGAGAAGCTGGCATCGACCACGGCCGTGCGCCCGTTCGCGTAGATCTTGCGCACGTTTTCCAGTTCCACACCGCCCATGGCGTCGCTCCCGCGTGGCGCGCTATCCAGCGGATAGCCGTTCCGATATCCTCGCATGTAATCGTTTACACGCCTATCTGCCGGGCGATCCGGAGACACCATGACCGCAGCCGACACGCGTTTCCCCGACGGCTTTCTGTGGGGAACCGCGACCTCCGCGTACCAGATCGAAGGCTCGCCCCTGGCCGACGGCGCCGGCGCCAGCATCTGGGAGCGTTTCGTGCGCACGCCCGGACTGACGGTGGGCGGCGACACCGGCGAAGTGGCGTGCGACCACTACCGGCGCTGGCGCGAGGATGTGGCGCTGATGGCGGGGCTGGGCATGAAGGCCTACCGCTTCAGTATCGCCTGGGCGCGCGTGCTTCCCGAGGGGCGCGGCAGCGTGAACACGCGCGGGGTGGACTTCTATTCGCGCCTGGTCGATGAATTGCTGGCCCGCGGCATCACGCCCATGGCCACGCTGTTCCACTGGGATCTGCCGGTGGCGCTGGACGACCGCGGCGGCTGGCTCAATCCGGACATCGCGCACTGGTTCGCGGACTATGCCGAGGTGATGTTCAGGGCGCTGGACGGGCGCGTGCGTCTGTGGGCCACGCTCAACGAGCCCTGGGTCGTCACCGACGGAGGCTATCTGCACGGAGCGCTGGCGCCGGGGCACCGCAATCTCTACGAGGCGCCGATCGCCGCCCACAACCTGCTGCGCGCGCACGGGGCGGGCGTGCAGCGCTACCGCAGCGTCGGCCGGCACCGGATCGGCCTGGTGGTGAACCTGGAACCCAAGTATCCCGCGGGCGGATCGGCAGCCGACCAGGCCGCCGCGCGCCGCGCGCACGCCTATATGAACGGTCAGTTTCTCGATCCCGCGCTGCTCGGACGCTATCCCGAGGAGATGGCGGATATTTTCGGCGACGCCTGGCGCGAGTGGCCGCAGGCCGACTTCGAACTGATCCGGCAGAAGCTGGATTTCATCGGCTTCAACTACTACACGCGCAGTGTCACGCGCGACGATCCGGCCGCGTGGCCGGTGCGTACCGGGCGCGTCAGGCAGAAGCTCGCGACCCACACGGAGACGGGCTGGGAGGTCTTCCCCGACGGGCTCGTCCACACCCTGGCCTGGATCCGCGAACGCTACGGCAATCCGCCGGTGTACATCACCGAGAACGGCGCCGCGTTCTACGACCCGCCGGTCGCGACCGACGGACGCGTGCGCGACCCGCTGCGCGTCGACTACCTGCACAGCCACCTGCTGGCCCTGCGCGCGGCCATCGACGCCGGTTCGGACATCCGCGGGTATTTCGCCTGGTCGCTGCTGGACAATTTCGAGTGGTCGCTAGGCTACGCCAAGCGCTTCGGCCTGGTGCATGTCAACTACGACACGCTGGAGCGCACGCCCAAGGACAGCGCCCGCTACTTCAGCCGGGTCGTCGCCAGCAACGGCGCGATCCTGTCCCAGCCGCCGCACGCGTTTTGTGCGTAGGGCGAGCGCCGAAGCGCCCCGTGCAGGGAACCGGAATCTGCGGATCTGCGCGGAAACTGCGGGCGAGCGACGGGGCTGCCCTCAATGCCGGTCGTCGATGCCCAGCCGGGCCGGCACCAGGCGTTGGCGGAGCGGATGCCACAGCGAACCGGACCGGTTGGCCGCGCTGACGTTCACACACAGCGCCTGCGGCAAGGGGCTGTCGTCGTCATGGCTGGTGGCGCCGTTGCACAGGACCAGCACGCCCGCGCGGACTTTGCGGTCCAGCAGGTCCTGGATGGCGAAGTCCACGTACAGCGGCACGATGCTCTCCTCCACGTCCAGGATGACCGTCGTTGCGGAAGCCGCACCACGGTGTGCAGCCTCGATCCGTTCGGCCAGGGCGCGGCCGCAGGCGCGGATATCCATCGATTCCGGCTCCCGCAGCCGCGGGCAGGCGATGCGGTAGACCCTGCCCGCGAAGTGGGGGGCAGGCAGCGTTTCGACGCGGAACGGGGTTTCGATGGTCGCGGCAATGGCGTTCATGGCATCCCTCCTCTGGCCGGGGGCCGGAATTCGGCGCGCCTCTCGGCGGTGGCGCGCAGCATAGGCTCCACGGCCCGGCCGGTCGCGGCGGTTTGCAAAACGTCACCGTGGCGACGCCGGAACCGTGATGCGTCTCAACCCACGGACATCCGCGGCGCCGGCCGCCTCGCGGGGCTGCCGTTGCAGGGAGCGCGTCGGGTCCGCATGCATGCCGCGCGCGGACGGGTGCGTCCTTCCGCCGGGCATGCACGGTCAGTGCCGGTGCGGATGCACGCGCACCCAGTGGATGCGGATGCCCTGCTCGGCGTCGCCCGGGCGCTGCCCCGGCCGGCTCTGCACCACCTCGCCCCAGATCCCCTCCGCCCCGTGCGGCCGCTCGACGCGGACGCGCTCGCCCACCGGCAGCGGATACGTGGTCTGCAGCACCAGTGCGTGCTCGTCCCGCCACACCAGCAGCCCCGGCCGCCCGCGCGGCGCGTTCCAGCCGAGGAACAGGTGCACCGCCTGCGGGGCATGCCCGCCGCGCTGGTCCAGTTGCCAGGACTGCACGCGCTGCAGCAGCTCCTGCAGGTGCGGCGCATCCCAGTCGACGGCCACCGCATGAGGCGTCGGAAAGTTCACAGGATCGCTCATGGTCGTTCTCCTGGCTGGCTCGTGGTCCTGCCCGTGCTGCTGGACCTTGCCCAACAACCGCTTCGACAGGATTCGAGAACGTTTGAAACGCATGGCGGATGCGGAAGCGGGCGACGCCGTGCGGCTGCCGGCAGGAGTTCCGATCCGTTCCGTGTTTCGGCTGCGCAGCCCTCGGGCTCTTTGCGCACCATGGTAGGCGTCGGGCGGGTCGCTTCTGGTACGCCGGTCACAAACCGCCATGGCCTGACCATTCGATACAGGTGCGGAACGGATGCGGATGTGTGCGCGGCCGTCCGCTGCGACCAGGCTAGGCATCGTGCCACGGCGCCCCTGCGCTGGTGGCCGCCGGCAGCTGCTCCGGCGCATCGATATCGGCATGCGCCGGAGGCCCGGGCGGCTTCCTGGCCGCGCGGTTTTCGCCGTCTGCGCACCGTCGCGGCTTCGTGGTGCCCCGCCGCGTCATCGCCGGGCGGCCGGTGCCGGGGCTGTGCCGCTGCGGCTGCCGGCGGTAGCCTGAGACGAACGTTCACACCGGTCCAGGGTCATGGCATCGCAACTGCTGGTTTTTGCGGTCCTGCTGGGCGCTGTCGTCCTGTTTGTCCTCGACCGCTGGCGTTACGACGTGGTGGCGATGATGGCGCTGATGGTGCTCACCTTGACCGGTGTCGTCCCGGCCGGCGAGGCCTTCAGCGGATTCGGCAATCCGGCCGTGATCACCGTCGCCGCGGTGATGATTGTCAGCCGGGCGCTGTGGAACGTCGGTCTGGTCGATGCGATCACGGCATGGCTCATGCGCCACGTTCGCAGGCCATCGACGCAGTTCGTCGCGCTGACCGGGCTGCTCGCACTCAGCTCCACCCTGATCAGCGATGTGGGCGCGCTGGCGGTATTCATGCCGGTGGCCTTGCAAGTGGCGCGCAAGAACGAGCGCAGCCCCTCCGCACTGCTGATGCCGATGGCATTCAGCGCATTGTTGGGCGGGATCGTCACCCTGGTCGGGACGACGCCGAACATTCTCATCTCCGGTTTCCGCCAGCAGGCCACGGGCCAGCCGTTCCGCATGTTCGATTTCACGCCGGTGGGCATCGCGGTGGCGATCGCCGATCTGGTCCTGATCTGGCTCGCCGCGCGCTGGCTGGTGCCCGAGCGGGCGTCGCCGGCCTCCTCCGACGCGCGCGAACTGGCCGGGTATGTGACCGAGGTCGAGGTCGGCGAGCAGTCCCGGTTCATCGGCCGATCGCTGGGCGAATTGCTCGAGGAGGTCGAGGCCGGGTTCAGCGTGCTGGGCGTGGTTCGTGAGGCGCAGCGCAAGTCGCCGGGCCGCTACCTACGGCTGCAAGCCGGCGACATCCTCATCGTCGAAGCCGATCCGGACGACCTCAAGGCCCTGATCGATGCCGCCGGATTCGTGCTGGCGGAGCATCGCGAGCTGGCGGACAAGTTCCTCGTCTCCGACGAGGTGGGCGTGGAGGAGGCGGTAATCGGGGTCGATTCGCCGCTGGTCGGCCGTTCGGTGAGCAGGATCGATCTGCGCCGTCGCCACGGGGTCAACATGCTGGCCGTCTCGCGCCGCAGCGGGCGTGCCCGCGGCCGCCTTTCGCAGATCGACCTGCAGGCGGGCGATGTGCTGCTGCTGCAGGGGGACAAAGCGCTGCTGGGTGAAGTGATGGGGCAACTGGGGCTGCTGCCGCTGGCGCAGCGCGAGATGCGCCTGGACAAGCCGACCCGCATCGTCTCGGCACTTTCGATCTTCGGCGCGGCAGTAGTGGCCGCGGCCTCCGGCCGGCTGGAAATCGATGTGGCCTTCGTCGCTGCCGCAGGACTGCTGCTGCTGCTGGGCCATATCAGCCTGCGAGAGCTCTACGCCAGCGTGGAATGGCCGATCCTCGTGCTGCTGGGCGCTTTCATGCCGATCAGCGCGGCGATGCAACGCACCGGCGCCGCCGCGGAGATGGCGCATGCGTTTCTGACACTGGGCCAGCACGTTCCGGTGGCGGCCATGGTGACGATCCTGATGGGCACCTGCATGCTGCTGAGCAACTTCATCAACAACGCCGCCACGGCGGTGATCTTCGCGCCGGTCGCGATCAGCATCGCGCAAGGCATGCATGTCTCGCCGGATCCTCTGCTGATGTCGGTGGCGATCGGCAGCTGTCTGCCCTTCATGACGCCGGTGGGCCAGTGCACCGCGCTGGTGATGACCCCGGGTGGCTATCGCTTCACCGACTACGCGCGGCTGGGCCTGCCCTTGTCCATCCTGACGCTGCTGGTGGCGACACCGCTGGTGCTCGCGGTCTGGCCGCTGCAGGGCTGATCGCAAGCAGGGCTGCGCGCAGGTACGCCTCGACCACGCCCGCGCCCACGGCGCCGGTCGACGACGGATGCGGATCGGATGTGTGCGGCGGCGCGGGATACGGGTGGACTGTCGGGGGCCGCGTGATGCAGTGCACGGCTCGGCATGCTGCACCGCAGCATGCCCTGTGCGTACCCCGGCGGCCTTCCTGAACACGCCACGCCATTCCCGTTTGTGGGGGATGTTCGGCGGAGGCAGCAAAAACGCATTGGCGACAATGGATTGGGAGGGTCCATGGACGCAAACGACGAGCTGCACCCAAGTCGGTACAGGGGGTTTCGACACCAAAGTCGGTGCATTCGGTACCAACTTTGGTGTTTCGACTACGAGGATGCACCTCCGGTGCCGCTGGCCATGCTGGCTGCGCTGCGGCTAGACTGCGAAAACCCTAAGGGGAACGGGGAATTGCCAGCCATGCTTAAGAAATCGCTTGCGCTCGTGACCGGCGTGCTGATCGCCTGCACGGTGGTAGCCGCCTACGCCGCCGGCTCCAGCATGCTGCGGCAGGATCATCCCGACACCTACGTGGTGAAAAAAGGTGACACGCTGTGGAGCATCGCCGCGCGGTTTCTGAAGAAGCCGTGGCTGTGGCCGGAGATCTGGCAGGCCAACCCGCAGGTGCACAACCCGCACCACATCTATCCGGGCGACGTACTGAGCCTGGCCTATCTCGGCAACGGCGAGCCCACGCTGGTGCTGAAACCGCGCGTGATTGCCACGCCGTTGGGCGAAGCGGTAGCACCGATCCCGCTGTCGGAACTGCAAACCTACCTCGTCGATCTGCGCGTGTTCGATCACCGCGACGCGCTGGCCAAGGCGCCGTACGTGGTCGGTTTCGAGGAGAACCAGTTACGCGGCACGCCCGGCCAGTTCGTGTACGTGATGGGGCTGCAGGACGCCAAACCCGGCGAGCGCTTCGCCGTGGCGCGGCCCAGCCATGTGTTCACCACCTTCAACGCCGACGCCGGCAGCCGCGACCAGATCGCGCAGAACCTCGACGACGACGTCAGCCAGTACAACGGCCCCTGGCACCGCAACACCATCGGCGACGGCCATTTCGGCAAGGGCCACACGCTGGGCTACGAGGCGCAGATCATCGGCACCGTCGAAGTGCTGCGCACGGGCAGCGGCAGCGACGCCCCGGTGACCACGCTGCTGGTCTCCTCGACCATGGAGGTCCGCAAGGGCGACCGCATCCTGCCGCTGGACACGCACCCCTACGACAGCAACTACTACCCGCACGCACCGCGGTCGGTACCGCCCGACATGCGCGTCATCGCGTTCAACGACGCCATGAACGCGGTGGGCTCCAAGCAGGTGGTGGCGCTTTCGGCCGGCAGCGCCGAAGGCGTGAAGAACGGCCAGACCTACGCCATCTGGCAGCCGGGCGAGCGCATCATCAACGATGTCGAGTCCTCCAGCTTCGACCACACCTTCAGCAAGCGCGTCACCCTGCCCAGCGAGTTCGTAGGCCATGTGATGGTGTTCCGCACCTTCGCTCATGTCAGCTACGGCCTGGTGATGGACGCGCAGGGCCCGGTGAAGCTGGGCGCCAGGCTCGAACGGCCCGAGTAGTCAGGGTCCGGCATGCTGCGCGAGCGCCCTCCTTGCGAGGGCGTTCGCGTCCTGGCCGCCGCCCCGCTGTAGTCCGGCGCCGACATCACGCGCGGTACGCAGGCACGAGGGCGCTGCGCACACTGCCGTGCATGCACGCCGACCGCGAACGCGAAGCCTGGCTGATCCTGCTGCGCACGCCCGCGGTGGGCGGTGCCGGCCTGCGCGCGCTGCTGGCGCATGAAGGCAATGCCTGCGGCGTGCTCGCCCGCCTGCGCCGCACGCCGCCGGCGGCCCTGCCCGCTGCCGCTCGCGCCTGGCTGCGCGTACCCGATGCCGCGCGCATCACCGCCGACCTGCGCTGGCTGCAGGCGCCGGACCGGCGCCTGCTCACCTGCCGCGACGCCGACTTCCCGCCGCAGCTGGACGCCTGCGCGGGGGCGCCGGCCGCGCTGTGGGTACACGGCGATGCCGCGTGCCTGCTGGCGCCGCAAATCGCCATCGTCGGCGCGCGTGCGGCCACGCCCGAGGGGCTGGCGCACGCACGCAGGTTCGCGCAGCGGCTGGGCGCGGCGGGCCTCGCCATCGCCAGCGGGCTGGCTGCGGGTGTCGACGGCACCGCGCACGCGGCCGCGCTGGATACCGCTGGCGGCACCGTCGCCGTGGTCGGCACTGGCTGCGATGTGGTGTACCCGGCGCGGCACCGCGAACTGGCCGCACGCATCGCCGCTCAGGGTGCGGTGGTCAGCGCGTTCGTGCCCGGCACCGCGCCGCACGCCGCGCACTTTCCCATGCGCAACCGCGTGCTGGCCGGCCTCGCGCTGGGCACGCTGGTGGTGGAGGCGGGGCAGCGCTCCGGCGCGCTGATCACCGCGCACGCCGCCACCGCGCTGGGACGCGAGGTGTTCGCCGTGCCCGGCTCCATCGCCAACCCCATGGCGCGCGGCTGCCATCGTCTGATCCGCGAGGGCGCACAGCTCGTCGAAACGCCGGAGGAGGTGCTGCAGGCCCTGCGCCCGGCGATCGCCGCGCTGGGACTGCGTCTGCGCGAACGCCTGGACGCCGCGGATGCAGCGCCTGCTGCGGACGCGGCCGAAGCCGCCGCGCACGACGGCACAGGCGGCGACACGGAGGGCCGGCGCTGGCTGGCCGAAATGGGCCACGCACCGGTGGCGCTGGAAGTGCTGGCGCTGCGCCTCGACCGGTCGATCGCGGCGGCGGCGGCGGCGCTGGGCCTGCTGGAACTGGAAGGCCGCGTGGCGCGCACCGCCGCCGGTCTCTGGCAGCGATTGCCGGACTGAGCCGGTTGCCCGGCCTCAACCGCGGTGCAGCGCGCGGAAGCCGATGTCGTGGCGGTAGAAGCCGCCGTGCAGGTGTACGCGTGCCAGCGCGGCGTAGGCCGCCTCGCGCGCCTCGGCCAGGGTATCGCCCAGCGCGCAACTGGTGAGCACGCGCCCGCCGCTGGAGACGACGCGGCCGTCGGCGGCAAGCTGCGTGCCGGCGTGGAACAGCCTGACGCCTTCCGGCTGCGGCGTGTCCAGACCGGTCAACACATCCCCGGTGCGCACGCTGCCGGGGTAGCCGTGCGCGGCCAGCACCACGCCCAGCGCCGGACGCGGGTCCCAGTCGGCCTGCGCACGGTCCAGCGCACCGTCCAGCGCGGACTCGATCAGATCGACCAGGTCCGAACGCAGGCGCAGCAGCAGCGGCTGCGTTTCCGGATCGCCCAGGCGCGCGTTGAACTCCAGCACGCGCACGCCGCCGTCGGGCGCGATCATCAGCCCGGCATACAGGAAACCGGTGAACGGCGCGCCGGCCGCGACCATGCCGGCCAGCGTGGGGAGGATCACTGTGTCCATCACCCGCCGCTCGATGGCCGCCGTCAGCACCGGCGCCGGCGAGTAGGCGCCCATGCCGCCGGTGTTGGGGCCGGCGTCGCCGTCGTCGCGGCGCTTGTGATCCTGGCTGCTGGCCAGCGCCAGTGCGTGCCGGCCGTCGCACAGGGCGATGTAGCTGGCTTCTTCGCCCTCGAGAAACTGTTCGATCACCACGCGCGCGCCGGCCGCGCCCAGCGCGGCATCGTCCAGCATGTCGCGCAGCGCCCGCTCGGCTTCCGCCAGTGTTTGCGCCACCACGACGCCCTTGCCGGCGGCCAGGCCATCGGCCTTGATCACGATGGGTGCGCCGTGCGTGCGCACGTGATCGAGCGCCGGCGCCAGTTCGGTGAACACGGCGTAGTGCGCGGTGGGGATGCCGTGGCGGCACAGGAAATCCTTGGCGTAGGCCTTGGAGCTTTCCAGTTGCGCGGCGGCGCGGGAGGGGCCGAAGCAGCGCAGGCCGGCGGCGGCGAAGCGGTCCACCACGCCCAGGGCCAGCGGTGCTTCCGGCCCGACTACGGTCAGCGCTACCCGCTCGCGCTGCGCCAGGGCCAACAAACCGTCGAGGTCGGTGGCGGCCACCGCGGCGTTGCGCACGCGCGGCTCGCGCGCGGTGCCGGCGTTGCCGGGTGCCACGATCACCTCGGTCACGCGCGGCGACTGCGCCAGTTTCCAGGCCAGCGCGTGCTCGCGGCCGCCGTTGCCGATCACCAGCACCTTCATCGCTGCGCTCCGCGCCGGAAACGCACGATTGTAGCGGTGCCGCATGCGCCGTCCCGGCGGTGCCACCCGAACCGGACCACCGCCGCGGATACTGCGTTGGGGCTGCGCGGTGCAAGCGGCGGCCGGGACTGGAACCCGCGGCGGATGCGTGGCCGGCGTGTCCGCCGCGGGCCATGAGCGCATCGCGCGGACCGCGCTCGCACCTGTCCGGGTTGCAGCGGCCGGCGCCGGCGAGGCGCGTCAGAACGGCTCGTCCGCGCCGCGCAGGTCCAGTTCGTGCGTCCACGCGCCTGGCGGCTGCTGCGCAAGCTGCCAGTAGCACGAGGCGATGGCATCGGGATCGAGCCGCGCCGCGTGCTGCCCGCCGCGCGCGCTGCCCGCGATCACCCCGTCCAGGATGGCGTGCGCCACGTGCACGCCGCGCGGCTGCCAGGTGCGCGCCAGCGATTGCGCCAGCCCGCGCAGCGCGAACTTGGCGCTGGCGAAGGCGGCGAACTCGGCACCGCCGCGGCGGCTGGCGGTGGCGCCGGAAAAAATCGCGGTGCCGCCGCCGGCCCCGGCCATCGCCGGCAGCAGCGCCTGCGCCACGCGGAAGGCGCCCAGCGCCATGCCTTCCCAGCAGGCGCGGAAGTCATCCTCGCCGGTCCCGGTGAACGGCGCGCGGCGAAACACGCCGACGTCATACACCAGCACGCGCGGCGCGCCGTGCTCGGCCAGCAGCGCGGCGAGGCGCTGCGCGGCATCGCGAGCGGCGACATCCAGCGCGGCGTGTGTGCCCGGTATCGGCGTCGCCGACGCGCGGCGCGAGAGCGCCAGCATGTCCCAGCCCGCGTGCGCGAAACGTTGCACCAGCGCCGCGCCCAGACCCGGGCCGTAACCGACGACCCACAGTTGCTCGTGGCCGGACATGCTCATCGCCGCGCGGTGATCAGGAACACCGGATAACGCGCGGTGTGGCCGTCGCGGGTCTTCTCCACCGTGTGCGCGGTGCGTGCCGCGATGTCGCGGAAGCCGGCATCCGCCAGCCAGTGCGTCAGCTCGCTGCGTTCGAAACCGTGGTGCGCCACGCCGGGCACGTCGGGGCCGTGGAAGCCGCCGTCCTCGGCATCGAGGTCGGCCAGCGCCAGCCAGCCGTCCGGCTGCAGCAGGCCGTGGAACACGTGCAGCAGCGCTGGCACGTCGGCGATGTGATGCAGCGTCATGCTGCTGAAGACCAGCTCGAAACGCGCGGCGGGCGGCGACTCGCGGGTCAGGTCCAGCACGCGTGTCTCGAGGCTGGCGAGACCGGCGGCGCGGGCCTTCGCGGCCAGCACGCGCAGCATGCCG
This sequence comes from Pseudomonadota bacterium, assembly GCA_021792975.1. Classification (GTDB taxonomy): domain Bacteria; phylum Pseudomonadota; class Gammaproteobacteria; order Xanthomonadales; family Rhodanobacteraceae; genus Metallibacterium. The sequence goes on from JAJYTR010000026.1 coordinate 11,987, forward strand.
GGCGAGAGATCGGTGGCCAACAGGTGCCCGAGACGCGGCGCCAGACGCGCGCCGACCAGGCCGGTGCCGCAGCCGTATTCGAGCGCACGCCAGTGCGGCGCGATGGGCACTGCATCCGCGATCGCATCGGCCACGGCGGCGGCCAGCGCCCGGCGCGTGGGCGAGTCGTCCCAGTCGGCGGCGATGCGGTCGAAACGCTCGCGGTTGTGTTCCTGCAGGGGGGTGGACATGGCGCCGGCCCGGGGCCGGGAGGGAGGGTTCAAGCTGGTTGTTGTCTGGACCGAAATCAAGAGGCGTGCCTGGCCGTTGGCCGCTGCGGCGGCAAGCCGTGCAGCGCTGCCGGCCTGCGCGGGCGGTTCCACGGCCGGTGCGGCTCAGACGCGCAGCAGCGCCCACACCGCCGTGTGCGGCAGTTTGCCGAGGGCGTTGCGCGGCAGGCGTTCGACGCGCTTGAGCGGGCGCGGCAGGAAGGCAGCGTCGAAGCGCCGGCGCAGTTCGGCACGCAGTTCCGCCTCGCTGCGCGTCGGCGCCACCACCAGCGCGGCCAGGCGGCGGGCACCGGCGGCATCGGCCGTCTCGTGCTGCACGATCACGCCGTCCTCGACTCCGGGAATGGCCAGCAGCTGGCGGGTGAGGTCGGCCAGCGAGGCGCGCTTGCCGGCGATCTCGATCAGATCGGCGACGCGGCCCACCAGGGCGAAACGGCCGTCCGGCGAACGTTCGATGAGATCGCCCAGCAGCACCGGCGCGTCCAGCTGCGGCGCGCGCACGCGCACGCCGTCCGGCTGCGGCTGCAGCTCGACGCCGGGGTAGGGCGTCCATAGCACCTCGCGCGCGCTGCGGCGCGTGGCGACCACGCAGGTTTCGGTGGAGCCGTACACCTCGATCAGCGGCGCGCGGCTGTGCGCCTCGGCCGCGCGCGCGAGTTCCGTGTCCAGCGGTGCGGTGGCCGAGACGATGGCCTCGCAGGGCAGTTCCAGGCGCGATTCCAGCAGCGCGCGCAGGTGCAGCGGCGTGGTCGCCAGCAGGCGCGGCGCGGGCAGGCGGCGCAGCTCGGCGGCGACGTCGGCGGGCAGCAGCGGCTGCGCGTCGGCCACCGCTGCCTCGCCCAGCAGCGGCAGTAGCACGCTCAGTTCGATGCCGTACATGTGCTGCGGCGGCACCGTGGCCAGCACGTTGAAGCGCACGCCCAGTTTGGCGGCGATGCGCGCCCGGTTGGCGGCATTGCTGGCCCACAGTGCGCCCAGGGTTTTGGCGTGTGTCTGCGGCGGGCCGGTCGAGCCTGAGGTGTGGCCCACCAGCGCCACGCGCGCGGCATCGAGCAGCGGCCACGGCGAGGCGGATGCTTCCGGCATGGGGCCATCCATGCGCAGCGCGGCCAGCGCCACACCGCCCAGTTCGTGGCCGGCACCGGGTTCGTGCACGGCCACCGCTGTCGGCCAGCGCTGTTGCACCGCATGCAACGCGGCCGGCGTGCGCGCCGGCAGCAGCAGCGTCGGCAGGCCGGTGCGCAACGCGGCGGCGAAGGCCAGCAGAAACGCGCCGCGGCTCTCGCACAGATTGATCAGGGCGCCGGCGTCCGCCGGCAATTGCGCCGCCACCCGCCCGGCCCGCGCGGCGAAAGCGGCAGCGCTGAGCGCCGCGCCGTCGCGCCACAGCAGCGTGCGCGCGGCCTCGCCGCCCAGCCAGGGCCGCACCGCCGGTGCGCTGTCTTCGCGGGGGGCGCCGGCCGGCGTGCTCATGCGCGGGGGGTCGTGCCAGCGTTGCGGTCCGGCATGCGGGTGGCCGCCCGGCGGCGCGGCGCGGTCGCGGAGGCGAAGCGTGCGGGGCCGCACGTGCCCGTCACGGTGCTCATGTCGCGGCCGCGGGACCGCTGCGCGCGGGCGGTTTGGCGGCCTTGGCCACCGTTTTCCGGACCGCGGCTTTCTTCACGGCGGTTTTCTGGGACGCCGGCCCGGCTTTGGCCTTGCCGCTGCCGGTGTCCACCGCGGATGGGGCCGTGCTCTTGGCCGCCGCGCGCCGAGTTCCGGCCTGCCTGCCTGTCGCACTGCCGCGTGCACCGCGCTTGGGCTTGAGCGGCGCGGCGGCCAGCAGCGCAACGCATTCCGCGGCGGTGAGGCTGGCCGGCTCGCGGTCCTTGGGGATGCGCGCGTTTTTCTCGCCGTCGGTGACGTAGGGCCCATAGCGGCCGTTGAGCACCTGCACGCTGTTGCCGAAGTCCCGGATGACGCGGCTGGCGGCGGCCTCGCGCTTGGCCTGCACCAGCGCCAGCGCGTGCGCCAGATCGATGGTGTAGGGGTCGTCCTCCTTGCCCAGCGACGCGTAGGTGTCGCCCTGTTTGACGAACGGGCCGAAACGGCCGATGCCCACGCTCACTGCCTCGCCTTCGGGCGAGGTGCCCAGCGCACGCGGCAGCCTGAACAGCTCCAGCGCCTGGTCCAGGGTGAGGGTGTGCATGCTCTGCCCGGGGCGCAGCGAGGCGTAGCGCGGCGTGTCGCCGGCTTCCTTCAGGCCGATCTGGGCGAAGGCGCCGTAACGGCCCAGGCGCACGCTCACCGGCCTGCCACTGGCGGGGTCCACGCCGATCTCGCGCGCGCCGGTGGCCTCGCTGCGCTCGACGCTCTCGGTCTTCTGCTCGACCTGCTGCTTGAACGGTGTCCAGAACTTCTCCAGCAGCGGCACCCAGGCTTCCTCGCCGCGGGCGACGGCGTCCAGCTCGTCTTCCAGGCGTGCGGTGAAGTCGTAGTCGACGTAGCGCGTGAAATGCTGGCCGAGGAACTTGCCCACGGCGCGGCCGACATCGGTGGGGCGGAAGCGGCGCTGGTCCAGCAGCACGTATTCGCGCGCCAGCAGCACCTGGATGATGCTGGCATACGTGGACGGCCGGCCGATGCCGTATTCCTCCAGCGCTTTCACCAGCGAGGCCTCGCTGTAGCGCGGCGGCGGTTCGGTGAAGTGCTGTTCGGCGAGGATGTCGGCCAGCGGCACCTCCTCCCCGGGGCTGAGCGCGGGCAGCTTGCGGTTCTCCTCGTCGTCCTGGCCCTTCTGGTCGCGTCCTTCCTCGTAGACGGCGAGGAATCCCGGGTCGACCACGGTGGTGCCGCTGGCGCGGAACGCGTTGCCCTCGCCGCAGGCCAGATCCACGCTGACCGTGTTGAGCGTGGCCGCGATCATCTGGCTGGCCAGCGTGCGCTTCCAGATCAGCTCGTACAGCCGGCGCTGGTCGTCGTTGAGAAATGCAGCCACCGATGCCGGCGTGCGCAGCGCCGAGGTGGGGCGGATGGCCTCGTGCGCCTCCTGCGCGTTCTTGGATCTGGTCTGGTAGAAGTTGGGCTTTTCCGGCAGCGCGTGCGCACCGAACTCGCGTGCGATCGCCTGGCGCAGTTCGGCGAGCGCCTCGGCCGAGAGGCTCACCGAATCGGTGCGCATGTAGCTGATCAGGCCGACGTTGCCCTCGGCCCCCAGCGCCACGCCCTCGTACAGGCCCTGCGCGACGCGCATGGTGCGGCTGGTGGAAAAGCCCAGCTTGCGCGCGGCTTCCTGCTGCAGCGTGGAGGTGGTGAACGGCGGCGCGGCGCGGCGCTTGCGTTCCTTCGACTGTACTTCGCCGACCACCAGCCGGCCGCCGGCCGCGGCCAGCAGCGCGGCGCGCGCGGCGTGCGCGCGGGCGGCGTCGGTGAGGTCGAACTGCTCGAACTTCCTGCCCGCCAGCCGGCTGAGCCGCGCGGTGAACGGCGTCTGCGCGTGCGCCAGTTGCGCCTCGAGGGTCCAGTATTCGCGCGCCTTGAAGGCTTCGATTTCCTCCTCGCGCTCGACGATCATGCGCAGTGCCGGCGACTGCACGCGGCCCGCCGAGAGTCCGCGCTGCACCTTGCGCCACAGCACCGGTGAGAGATTGAAGCCCACCAGGTAGTCCAGCGCGCGGCGCGCCTGCTGGGCATCGACCAGATCGTGCGAGATCTCGCGCGGGTTGGCGACGGCCTCGTGGATGGCGCGCGGGGTGATCTCGCTGAACACCACGCGCCGTACGCGGCGGCCGTCCAGCAGACCGCGCTCGCGCAGGATCTCGCTGATGTGCCAGCTGATCGCCTCGCCTTCGCGGTCCAGGTCGGTGGCGAGGTAGATCGTCTCGGCCTTGCGGGCGGCGCGGGCGATGGCATCGACGTGTTTTTCGTTCTTGTCGATCAGTGCGTAGCGCATGGCGAAGCCGTGCTCGGGATCGACCGCACCTTCTTTCGGCACCAGATCGCGCACGTGGCCGTAGGAGGCCAGCACCTCGAAATCCTTGCCGAGGTATTTGTTGATCGTCCTGGCCTTGGCGGGCGATTCGACGATGAGCAGGTTCTTGGCCATTCAAGAGCTCGAAGGGGGCGGCAGGGCGCGGGTGCGCCGTTCTAGTCTGGCGGGCAGCGGCGCGGTGCTGTCAAGTGAGGGGCGGATGCGCGCCGGCCTTGCCGCGGCGCGGGTGCGCCGCCGGGGCGCTCAGCCGGGCCAGCGCAGCGGCAGCGTGTTCCAGGCGGCGATGGCCTCGCCGGGCGCGGTGTCGAGCAGCCGTCCGCGGCCGGCGTCGGCGCCGCCCCGCCACAGCACCGGGCTGCCCGTGGGCGAGCGCGGCAGCCAGGCCGCGGCGCTGGCCGCGCCGTAGAGCACCAGCAGCGGACAGCCCAGCGCGGCTGCACAGTGCGCCGGGCCGGTGTCCACGCAGGCCATGCCGGTCGCGCGCGCCTGCAGCGCCAGCAGGCGCGGCAGCGGCAGGTCGTTGCCGACGGCGTGCACGCGCGGCGATCCGCTGGCGCGCGCCAGCCGCAGCAGCCAGGGCTGCTCGGGCGGCGTGCCGGTCAGCAGGATCAGCGCCTGCGGCGTGCGCGCGAGCATGGCCTGCAGCAGGGCCAGCCAGTGCGCGTCCGGCCATGCTTTGCTGTCGCCCAGTCGCCCGCGCCGGCCGCCGCGTTTGAGCGTGCGCTTGTTGCCGGGGTGCAGCAGCAGCAGCGGCCGGCCGGCCCATCCGCGCTGCGCCAGCCAGCGGGCGCAGTCCTCGCGCGGGCCGGCACCCGCCTCCAGCCGCGGGACGGCGTCCACCCGCGCGGCGGGCGCGCCGGGCCAGCGCGGCGCGTCCAGCGCACCGAACGCCAGCCAGCGATCCACCCAGTGCGTGTGCGCGCATTCGGGATGCTGCCCCACCCACAGCAGGTCGCCATCGCCGAACCCGGCACGTCGCAGCAGGTGCGCCAGCGGCGCGGTGGCCCGTTCGTCGCACACATACACCGGGCGCGGCCCGCCCGCGCGCAGCATGCGCATCAGCCGCCACTGGCGCGGATCGCTCCAGTACGGTCGCCTGCGGCTATCCAGCAGCAGCACGTCGTGGACGTCGGCATGCCCGGCATACAGCGACGGGGTCCACGCACCGCTGGCCAGCACGTCCGGCGCCAGGCCGTAGCGGCGGTGCAGCAGCGCCAGCAGCGGGGTCAGCAGCACCATGTCGCCCAGCGCGCCGCAGCGGACCACCAGCGGACGCTGCGCGCTGCGCGGCGTATCCGTTGCGGGCCGGGCGGGCTGCGCCACGTTCATTCCTCGACGCGCAGCTTCTGCAGGGCGCTGACCGACAGCTCGCACACCTGGTTGCGGCCGTTGCGCTTGGCGCGGTACAGGGCCAGATCGGCGGCGCGCAGCAGCACGTCCAGACGCGCCTCGGGCGTGGCCAGCATCACGCTGAAGCCGAGACTGAGGGTCACCTGTCCGTGCGGACTGGCCGCATGCTCGAGGGCCATGACCGCCACTGCCGAGCGCACGGATTCCGCCAGCGCCTCGACCCGACGCCGCTGCGCCGGCAGCAGCAGCGCGATGAATTCCTCGCCGCCGCTGCGCGCCAGCACGCGCGCGCGGCTGTCCAGCACTTGCCGCAGCGCACCGGCGACGCGACGCAGGCAGGCGTCGCCAGCGGGGTGGCCGTAGTGGTCGTTGTAGGCCTTGAAGTGGTCGATGTCACAGGTCAGCGCGGCGATCTCACGACCCGATTCCTGCGCTTCGTGCCACAGGTTTTCGGCCTGTTCGCGCCAGCCGCGGTAGTTGGTCAGGCCGGTCAGGCCGTCGGTGCGCGCGGTCTCGTTCAGCGCGGCCACGGCGCGGCGCAGTTCGCGCGTGCGCTGTTCGATCTCGTGCTCGCGTTCCGCCAGCACGTCTTCGCGCTGCGCCAGCAGCGCCTGGATCAGCGCAGCGTGCGCCTCCAGCGCATCGACGATGGGACGCAGTTCGTACGGCACCTGCCGGAGACTGGCCGGCAGTTCGGCCCCGCCGCCGGGATCGAAGCGCGCCAGCTCGTCGGCCAGTACGCGCACCGGCCGCATCAGCCGCCGCGTGGCGCGCGGCAAGGCCAGGCGCACCAGCAGCGTCACCGGCACCAGCAGCAGCACCAGCAGGCCCAGCGACGGCAGCCAGGCATGCGCGAAGAACTGCCGCGGGCCCAGCGTCAGCACCTGCCAGCCGTCGGGCAGCGTCTCGCGCAGGCCGCGCTGCGTCCACCACCAGGCCGGCCCGACATCGCCCGCGTGGTCGGGAGCCATGGCCAGGATGCCGCGCAGCAGCGGACTGGCCGGTGCCGGCTGCCCGCGGCGCACGCCCAGCGACGGGCTGGCGGCGACGATGCGCCCGGCCGGATCGATCAGCGCCAGCGTGTCGCTCGGGCCGGCCAGGCGCCCGAGGTCGGCTTGCAGTTGGCCGGGGTCCAGCACGGCGCCGATCACGCCCTGCAGCCGGCCATCGGCGGCGTAGACGGGTGCCGCCACCGCGATCAGCATGCCCTGTTCGTAGCCGCGACTCTGGAAGATGCCGGAGACGTAGGCACGGCCGCCGCGCAGCGCCTGCCGGAAGTATTCGCGGTCGCCGACGCTGACGCCGCGCCAGTAATCGGGCTTGCCGGAGGCGTCCAGCGCGGGTTCCGCGGTCAGTACCCGGCCGTCGGGTGCGGCGGCGAAGGCGGTGAGGAATCCTGGATACATGTACCGCAGCAGGCGCAGTCGCGGTTGCAGGGTGGCGGTGTCGAACTGCCCGCGCAGGACCGGATCGGCAGCCAGCACGGCCACCGCATCGCGGTGCCGCGCCAGGTAGCTGCGCAGTGCCAGTTCGGCGCCGTCGGCCATGTCCGAGAGCATCGCCGCCGCATGCTGCTGGTCGACATGCTCGTACCATGCACTCAGCGCCAGCCCCAGCAGCAGGGCCGGCAGCAGTGCGAATGCCAGCAGAACCTGCGCGGCGCGGCGGGCCAGTGATCCTTGGCGGCGATGGGGCATCGGTACAGCCTAGCAATCCGCCGCGGGCGGCCCCGTGGCGGTACGCGCTGCGGCGGCCGGCGCGGCCGATTCTGGCGTGGTGCAACCAGCGGTTCGGATCGCCGTCACGGCAGGGATTCGTTTGCGGGCCGCGCGGCGGCTCCGGATCGGCGTATCGGCTGCGGGCACCGCACAGGAGGCGGGCGCCGCGCGTCAGGCCATCCAGCCGCCCAGCACCAGCACCGCCGCCAGTGCCAGCCAGACGACCAGCACGCGGTTGAGCAGATGGGCCAGGTCTTCCAGCTCGCCGGCGACGTCGGTGGCATCCACCGCGTAGCCATCGCCCGCCTCGACATCGGCGTTGACGCCGGCGACGGCGATCGCCGGCAGAAAGGCCGGGTCCAGTCCCAGCCAGCTGCGCCCCGGCTCGGTGTGCCAGGCGCGCAGACTGCCCAGCACGGCATCGAAATTGGACACCAGCGCCATCGCCAGCACCATCAGCAGCGCCGCCGGCCATTCCAGCGCGGCGGCCAGGCGCCGCGTCGCGACGTCGTGGGGCCCGTTGCCGGCCGCATCCGCGCATTCGAGCGCGGCCAGCCGCGCCAGCCGGTACAGCACCGCGCCGGCCGGTCCCAGTGCGAAAAACCAGAACAGCACGGCATAGCGCCGGCGCAGGGCGGCATTGACGCCGGCGCCGACCACGCTGGCGGCGTTCCAGCGCAGCGGTTCGTCGTGATCGGTGTCGAAGTTGGCTAGCGCCGCCGCGCGCGCCTCGCCTTCGCCGGCGTTGAGCAGTTCCTCGAGATCGGCTTCCAGCTCGCGCGGCCCCAGCGTCCACAGCAGCGTGGCCAGCGCCAGCGCCAGCCACAGCACGCCCAGCCAGCGCCCCTGCAGCAGCAGGGCGGCCAGACCCAGCAGCAGCGCCGGCAGCAGCACCGCCAGGATCGCGCCGGCACCGCGGCCGCCCAGCGCGCGCAGCCACGGCCGGAACCAGGCGAAGCTGCGCAGATGCACCAGCGTCGGCAGGCCCCGCGCCAGGAACAGCGCCAGCAGCACGGCGAGCAGCTTCAGGGCCATGACGGTTCCTCGCTGGGATGGCTGATTGTAAACACGCACCCGGTCGCGCGCCGGCAACGCGGTCCTCGGGCTAGGTTGGCACGCGCGCCAGCCAGTCCCGGATGAGGTGCCACGCCACCGAGTACGACGGCGGCAGGTGCAGCGACGCGTCGGCCAGGCCCGCGCGCAGCTGCGCGCGGCTCAGCCAGCGCAGCTCGGCCAGTTCGCCGTCGCCGGAGTGGATGCGGCGCGAGGCGGCGCGGGCGTTGAAACCCAGCATCAGCGAAGCGGGAAACGGCCACGGTTGCGAGGAGTGGTATTCGCAAGCGATCACCTCGGCACCGGACTCCTCGGCGATCTCGCGGCGCACCGCGGCTTCCAGGGTCTCGCCGGGCTCGACGAATCCGGCCAGGGTCGAGAAGCGCCCCGCAGGCCAGCCCGGCCGTCGGCCCAGCAGCGCGGCATCGCCGTGCTCGACCAGCACGATCACCGCTGGATCGGTGCGCGGAAACTGCTCGTGTCCGCAGCGCGTGCAGCGCATGCGGTGGCCGGCATCGGCCGGCAGCGTGGGGGCGCCGCAGGCCGGGCAGTGCCGGCTGTGCCGCTGCCAGTGCGCCAGCGCCACCGCATAGGCCGCGAGGCCGGCGTCGAAGGCGCCCGCGGCGGCGGCCAGCGCGCGCAGCGGCTGCGCCCGCCCCGCACCCGGCGGCACCGTCGTGGCGGCGAGATGGAAATAATACAACTGGCCGCGCGCGTCGCGCCCCAGCAGGCTGGCCTGCGCGCGCTGCGCGGCGGGCAGATCCGCCGCGGCCAGCCACTGCAGCGCATCGCCGCCGGGCGTGGCCCAGAGCGCGGCGTCGGGCAGGCTCAGCAGGTAGCGCGCCGAGGGATCCTCGCGTGCGGCCTCCAGCCAGCGCGCGTCACCGCGCTGTGCGTGCAGGCGATCCAGCTCGAGATCGGCAAAGGCGTTGCGCGCCGAGCGGGCGGCGGCATTCACACCGAGAACGAGGAGCCGCAGCCGCAGGTGGTCCGCGCGTTGGGATTGCGGATGACGAACTGCGCGCCGCTGAGACTCTCGCGATAGTCGATCTCGGCGCCTTCGAGGTACTGCAGCGACAGCGGATCGACCAGCAGTGCGACACCGTCACGCTGCAGCACCAGGTCGTCCTCGGCGGCCTGGTCGTCGAAGCTGAAGCCGTACTGGAAACCCGAGCAGCCGCCGCCGCTGATATACACGCGCAGCTTCAGGCCTGGGTTGCCTTCCTCCTCGATCAGCTCGCGCACCTTGCGCGCGGCCGCTTCGGTGAACAGCAGCGGCGCATCGGCCTGGCGGTAGTCGGGGGTGGCGATCGGGATCTGCATGGCGCCATCGTTGGGCATTGCCGCGGCGGTTTCAAGTGCACGTCGCGCGGTTCAGCCGGTCTCCGCTTCGGCCTGCGGCGGCGCCAGCTGCCGCGGCGCCTCGCCGGCGCTGTGCAACATGCGGCCGTTGACCTGGGCGCCGGCGGCCATCTCCAGCGTGCGGTAGTGCACGTCGCCCTCCACCCGCGCGGCGGCGGCCAGTTGCAGGTGCTGGCCGGCGTGGATCTCGCCACGCACGCAGCCGTTGATCACCACCTGCGGAGCCTGCACGTTGCCTTCGACGACGCCCTGTTCGCTGAGCGTGAACAGCGCCTCGCCCTCGCCGCGTACGTTGCCGATGACGCGGCCGCACACGTGCAGTGCGCCACTGAAGACGATATCGCCGTGCAGCGTGCTGTCGGCGGCGATCAGGCTGGTGGAGGCGCCGGTGATGCGCGGCTTAGGAGTTCTGCGAAACATGTTCGGTATCCTTGCCCGCCACGGCGGACGCCCAGGAGAGATCGCGGCTGAGCGCGCTGCCGCCGGCGGGCTTGAGGGTCACCTCGATACGCGCCGGCACGAAGCCGGGCGGCAGCACCAGCATGCCATGCAACGGCTGGAAATACTTGAAGGCGAACGGCAGTCCGTCATGCTGCGCGCGCGCGACCAGCTGCGGCCAGCCGACCCGCACGGCACGGCCGCCCTGCACACCCTGCAACGCCAGGGTGAGCCGGCCGTGCACCGCCCTGCCGCCGCGCGCGGTCTGCAGGAGGATGACCGTGAACGCGTAGCCGCGCGTGCCCGGCACCGGATGCAGGCGCAGCGCGGCCACGCTCAGCCCCGGTGCGCGTTCGTCGCCGCCGATCAGGCGCGTGTAGAAGGCCAGGTCGGCGCGCAGGCTCTCGATTTCGGCATCGCGGTCGGCCAGCGAACGGCGCAGCGCGTCGGTGGCGATGCGCGTCACCTGGCGGTCGCGCAGCAGCATCACCCGTTGCTGGCGCAGCCGGGACAGCTCGGCCAGCGCCTGCGCGTTCGCGCGGGGCGGCGTCCGCGGGCCCGCGCCGGCGCTCCAGCGGCCCGCCGCGAAGGCCAGCACCAACAGCAGCACAGCCGGCAGCGCTGCCAGCAGCCAGAACCGGCGGTGGCCGGGAAGGCGCGTGCGGACCACGTACCGGGGCGGCGGGGCGGGCATGGCGGATCCTGCGGCGGCTGGAAGCGGCAGCCTGCCACGGCCGCGGTTCGCATTGTGTAATGCGGCGCACAGAGCGCATGCTGCCGCGGCGCGCCGCTATACTCGGATCGAGGAGCGACGCCCATGTATTGGCTCAATCTCATCAAGGCTCTGCACGTCGTTTTCGTGGTGGCATGGTTTGCCGGCCTGTTCTACCTGCCGCGCCTGTTCGTGTACCACGCCGAGGCCAGCGAGCCGGCGGTACGCGAGCAGTTGAAGGTGATGGAGCGCCGGCTGATGGTGATGACCCACATCGGCGGCGCGCTGGCGTTGCTGTTCGGCGTCTGGACCCTGGCGCTGATGCCCGCATTCCTGCGTGCGCCCTGGATGCATGCCAAACTGGGTCTGGTGGCGCTGCTGGTCCTTTACCACTATGCACTGGTGCGGCTGAAAAACCGTTTCGCGCGCGACGCCTGCGACTGGAGCAGCCGGCGCCTGCGCTGGTTCAACGAGATCCCGTCACTGCTGCTGGTGCTGATCGTCGTTCTGGTCGTGGTCAAGCCGTTCTGAGGGACGGTGCAGGGCGCACGGATGCCAAGGGGGGAAGCGCATGAGGGTCACCGGGCAGCAGATTCGCGGCGAGGAGCTGAAGACCGCTTTCCTGCGCCATCTGCCGCAGCGCGTGAAGATCCTGTTGCGTCGCGCCGAACGGCAGCACCGAGAGGGATGGGACGTCAACGCGCTGCACTTGCTGGAGGCCGAGTTCGCCCGCCTGGCCGATGCGGCCGGCCGCTACGGCCTGCCCGAGCAGGCCGCACCGCTGCAGGCTCTGGCCGAGAGTCTGCAGCCCTTCGTGCCGGGCACGCTGCTGCCCGATGCGGCCGCCAACGAGGCCATCGGCCAGGCGCTGGAGGCGCTGCGGCTGCCGATCGGGCGGATCGCGATCGCCGGCCTCGGTACGCCCCCCGAGCCGCCGCCTGTGCCCGCGCCGGCGGCGGATGCCGGCCGGGGATACACGCGCATGACGGTGCCGCCGCCGCGGTACTGGCGCGCGCTGGGAATCGTCGAGGCACCCGATCCCGGGGCGGATGCATCTGCCGACGAGATGCCGGTGTCGCCGCCGGCTGCCGCGCCTGCCGAGGAGGCGCCGGTCGGACGGCAGATTGAGGTTCCGCCGCCTGCTGCGGCAGACGCGCCGGCGGTACCCGATGCCGCCCCGGCTGCGGTGCCGCCGGGCGTGGTGCTGCTGGGCGGCGATGCGCTGCTGCACGATCTGGCCGTGCACCTGGAGCACGAGGGCCAGACGGTCAGCGAGGTGGACAGCGTCGAGGCAGCCATCGAGGCGCTGGGCGTGGGCCGGCCGCCGCGACTGCTGTTGCTGGGCGCGTCGATGCGTGTGGCGCTGCCGCTGCTGGCGCCCGCGCTGCGCCGGGCACGCGTCGAAGCCGGGCACCGCATCGCGGTGATCGCATTGCTGGACCAGGACGATCTCTCCGCGCGGCTGGACGCGTTGCGCGCCGGCGCCGACTTCGCGCTGCCGCGCACGCTGGGTCTGGCGGCACTGTTGGCGCAAGCCGAGCCGTTGCTCAGGGACGAGGACGGCGAGGCGCCCTATCGCGTGCTGATCGTGGACGACGATGCCGCCCAGGTCGCCTTTGCCGAAGTGGTGCTGCGCAAGGCCGGCATGCAGACGCGAGCGGTGGTCGACTCCCTGGCCACGCTGGACGAACTGGAGCGCTTCCAGCCCGACCTGATCCTGATGGACATCAACATGCCCGGCGCGGACGGGCTGGAACTGACCGCGCTGATCCGCGAGCGCGATGCGTTCGTGGCCACCCCGATCGTGTTCCTCTCTGGCGATCCGGATACCGACCGCCAGTACGCGGCGCTGGATGCCGGTGGCGACGACTTCATCGCCAAACCGGTACGGCCCAAGCACCTGATCGCAGCAGTCGGCAACCGCGTCCGTCGCGCCCGGGCCGCCGCGCGGCGTGCACCCGCCACGACCGGCTCCGGCGGTTCTGCCCTGGTCGAGCGCGCCGAACTGTTCGACCGCATCGCGCGGCAGCTGGCGGCGCGTGCCGGAACCACGCCCAGCGGCGCGCTGCTGCTGGCCGAGATCAACGACGCGCCGCGCCTGCGCGAGCGCCTCGGGCTGGGCGGCTTCGATCGCCTGCAGCAGCAGTTCGCGGCCTGGATCGCGGCGCACGTGCTGCCGCGCGAGGTGCTGGCGCCGTTCGGACCCAGCGCGGTGCTGCTGTTCTCCCCGCTGCGCGGCGAGTCGGCGCTGTCGGCGCTGGCCGAGGATCTCGCCGCGCGCATCGGCAGCGAACGGTTCGAAGCGGCGCGCGCGCAGCCGCTGGCATTCACCGCCGGTGTCTGCGGCATGGGCGCCGGCGCCGATCCGATGGCATTGCTGGGCACCTGCGAGCGCGCCCTGGATGCGGCGCGCCGCGCGGGCATCGCGGTGCGACGGCCGCAGCCATCCGCTGCCGGCGGGGCGCAGCCGCTGGCGGCACAACTGCAGCGCGCCCTGGAGGATGACAGCCTGCATCTGGTTTTCCAGCCGCTGGTGCCCATCGCCGGTGGTACCGCCGCGCCGCGCTACCAGGCACTGCTGCGTCTGCGGGTGGCGGGCGGCAGCGAGCTGACCGCGGCCGAACTGCTGCCCGAAGCCGCAGCTGCCGGCCTGTTGTCGATGCTGGATGCCTGGGTGCTGCGCCGGGCGCAGGCGGTGCTGGAGGCGCGGGGCAAGCTGGGCTCGCCGTTGACGCTGTTCGTCAGCCAGAGCTTCGAGGTGCATGAGCAGCTGTGGCGCGACGAAACGCTGCAGCGCGCGCTGGCTGCGGCTGCACTGCCTTCCCGCGCGCTGGTACTCGAGTATCGCAGCGAGGCGGTCTATGGGCGATGCGCCGACGCGGCGCGGCATTTCGAGGCGCTGCGCGAGCGCGGTCTCGGCGTCGCCCTGGCAGGGGTGGATGCACAGGCCTTCGCGCAGCCCGGTTTCGACGTATTGCCGCTGGATTTCGTCAAGCTCGCACCCGATCTGGCGCGCGACGGCCAGGCGCGGACCGTCGTGGCCGCAGCACATGCACGGGGCGCGCGGGTCATCGCCCCGCGCGTGCAGGATGCCGGCACCGCCGCGGCGTTTTACGCGGCCGGCGTCGACCTGCTGCAGGGCAATTTCGTGCAGGAGGCCGGCACGCAACTCGATTACGACTTCGCGGTATCGACCGCCTGAGACGAGGCACGCATGTCCGCCACCCGCGATTCCGCTGCATCCGCACTGCTGTATGCCGGCCTGGCGCTGCTGGCGGGGCTGGTCGCGCTGGTGCTTTGGCAGGTCGCCCTGCCGCTGAAGCTGGTGCTGCCCGCGGCTGCGGTTCTGGCCGGTGCGTTGCTGCTGCTGGCGTGCCGGCGCCTGGCGCGGAAGCTGGGGGCAGCGGCGGCCCGGGCGTCGTCGGCCGCCGCCGTACCTGCGCCGGAGGCGACGCGTCTGGCGATCCTCGAAAAGGAGCTCGCTGCCCTGCAGGGCATGCAGAAGGAACTGGTCACGGCCAAGCGCGCCGCCGAGGCCGCCACGCTGGCCAAGAGCGAGTTCCTGGCCACCATGAGTCACGAGATCCGCACCCCGCTCAACGGCATCCTGCCGCTGCTGGATATCGTGCTCAGCGGTCCGCTCAACAGCGAGCAGCGCGACTACCTCGCCACCGCGCAGCGTTCTGCGCAGGAACTGCTGCGCATCGTCGACGACATCCTCGACTACTCCAAGGTCGAGGCCGGCAAGCTCGAACTGGAAAACGTCACCCTCAATCTGCGCGATCTGCTCGATAGCGTGCAGGCGCTGATGGAAAAGGCCGCCGAGGGCAAGCACCTCACGTTGCGCCTCAGCGTCGACGAAGACGTGCGCACGCTGCTGCGCGGCGATCCGGTACGCATCCGCCAGGTGCTCAGCAATCTGGTCAGCAACGGACTGAAGTTCACCGAGCGCGGCGGGGTTTCGGTGCGCGTGAGCAAACGTTCCGAGACCGCCACCCACCAGGAAATCGTCTTCGCCGTACGCGACACCGGTATCGGCATCGCACCCGAAGCCGCCGCGCGCCTGTTCCAGCCGTTCAGCCAGGCCGAAAGCAGCACCACCCGCCGCTACGGTGGTACCGGCCTGGGGTTGACCATCTGCAAGCGTCTGGTCGAACTGATGGGCGGCAAGATCGGCGTGCGTTCCGAGCCGTCCAAGGGTTCGGTGTTCTGGTTCAGCCTGCCTCTGGCCAAGCTGCCCGGAGAGGTGGCGCAGGGCCGTCTCAGTCTGCAGGGGGTGCGCGGCGTCTACGTCGGCAGCCAGCGCGGTTACGAGAAGCTCAATCCGCTGCTGGCCGGGCTCGGGCTGCAGATCGAACGGGTTCCGCAGGCCGCGGAGGCACTCGCGCGCCTGCGTCGTTCGGCGCCGCTGGGTCGCAGCTTCGGCTACGAGTTGCTGATCGCGGAGATCGGCGGCGCACCGGGCGAGACGCAGACCCTGGTGCGCAACGTGCTGCGCGAGCCGGTCCTCGAGCGTGTCCGTATCCTGCTGCCTGGCGCCCCTGCCGAGGCCGGCAGTACGCGCATCGGCGTGCTGCCGCGCGAACCGGATGAAGCCGCGTTGCGTGCGGCACTGGAAAGCCTGTTTGCACTGCAGGCGCAGGTGCGTCCGGAGCCGCTGATCACCGCCGCGTCCACTGCGGTGCGTGCACCGGTCGCACGCGTGCCGGCGGTCGAGCCGGAAGCGCAGTTGCGCGGACGTGTGCTGCTGGTCGAGGACCATCCCGTCAATCAGCAGGTCGCGACCAAACTGCTGACACGCCTGGGGCTGGAAGTGGTGCAGGCCAACCACGGCAGCGAGGCGTTGGATTTGCTGTCCAAGGGTGTCTTCGACCTGGTGCTGATGGACTGCCAGATGCCGGTGATGGACGGTTATGCCGCCACTCGCGAGCTGCGCCGGCGCGAGGCACTCACGCGTTCGGCGCGCCTGCCGGTGATCGCGATGACCGCGCACGCCATGGCGGGCGATCGTGAAAAATGCCTGGACAGCGGCATGGACGACTACCTGTCCAAGCCGCTCGACCGCGCGTTGCTGGCGCGCACCCTCAAGCAGTGGCTGCCGACCACGCCGGTCGAGGAAGCCATACCCGTCGCGCCGGCGCCAGCGGTGCCCACGACTGCCGCGGATCCCGCGCAGATCCTGCGCGCGGCGGCACGCGTGGCCAGTGCACCCAGCCGCATCACGCCGGCCGCGCCCGCACCTCCGGCGTCTACGGTGCCGCCCGCCGATCTGCTCGACGACGAAGTGCTGCGCGATCTCGAGGACATCATGGGCGACGAGCTCAGACCGCTGGTCGCCGTGTTTCTGGGCGACAGCCCCAAGCGCATGGCACAGATGGAGGCTGCCGCGCAGGCAGGCGACCTGGCCACCATCGCCCAGCAGGCGCACGCGCTCAAATCGGCCAGTGCCAACCTGGGTGCCAAACGCATGTCGGCCGTGTCCAAGGCGCTGGAACTGGATGCACGCGCCGCGCGGCTCGATCACCCCGCGGCACGGGTCACCGAACTGAAGACGCTCTACCTGGCCACCGCCGATGCGCTGCGCGAACGCTTCGGCGCGCGTGCCTGAGTTGCGCGTCCGCGAACAGACTGCGGCTGGCGAGCGCCGGGTACGCGTGCGTTACATGCGCTCTCAGGCTGGTGTGCCATCGCTTTGATGTGCGGTCCGGGGAGGCGGCATTGAACGGCCGCTGAGACGCTCGGCGTGCACGACGAACTGCCGCAGCGCACGCTGATAGACCTCGCGTTTGAACGCCACCACGTTCTGGCCGGGATACCAGTAGTCCACCCAGCGCCAGAGATCGAATTCGGGATGTCTGCTGGCATCCAGCTGGACCTGTGCGTCGGCGGCCACGAGGCGCAGCAAGAACCAGACCTGCTTCTGGCCGATGCAGAGCGGTTTCTGGTGGCGCCGGAGGTAGCGCGCGGGTAGCCGGTAGCGCAGCCAGCCGGGAGTCGAAGCGAGCACCTCGACGTGATCGGCGCTCAGTCCGGTTTCTTCGGACAGCTCGCGGTACATCGCCTCCAGTGGTGTCTCATCGCTGCCGATCCCGCCCTGCGGAAACTGCCAGCCGTCGCGTGTGACACGCCGTGCCCAGAACAGCTGCCCCGCAGCGTTCATCAGCACGATGCCCACATTGGGGCGGAAGCCGTCGGCGTCGATCACATCAGACATGGCGCAGCGCACAATCCCGTGGCCTGATTCAAGCATGCGCGCTCGCGCGACGGCAACACGATGCAGGCGTGCGGACCGGTGCGAGGTGGGCAGGATTCGTTGCGGGCTGTGGTGGGGTTGCTGGCTGGTCGATCGGCATGGCGGGGAGCGGCTTTGGGTGCGGGTTCGGCGTGTGGTCTGCTGCATCGGTGATTGGACC
>JAJYTR010000027.1 GCA_021792975.1 Pseudomonadota bacterium
ACTCGGAAGTGAAACGCACCCGCGCCGATGGTAGTGTGGCCCTAGCCATGCAAGAGTAGGTCACCGCCAAGGTCCTTCCACCCCGCAAGGCCGCCCCACTCGGGCGGCCTTGCCGTTTCGGCAAACCCCGCAGCATGCAATCAGCATTCGCGGCGGGCGGCGTTGATGGCTTCGCGGGTTCGCAGTGCGATCGTGCGCGCGGCCGCGGCGAAGTCCTCGCCATCGCTGGCATAGAGAACCGCGCGCGAACTGCTGATGATCAACCCCTCTTGATGGTCATCGCAGCCGTTGCGCACGACCGCTTCGATGTCGCCGCCCTGGGCGCCGATGCCCGGCACCAGCAGCGGCATGCTGCCCACCGTGCCACGGACGCGTGCAAGCTCGTCGGGATACGTTGCGCCAACGACCAGTGCGCAGTTGCCGTGCCGGTTCCAGCGACGGCAGGCTTGCTCGGCGATATGCAGATACAGTGGTCTGCCCTCGACCGGCAGATCCTGCACGTCGCGTGCCCCGGGATTGGATGTCCGGCACAGCAGAATCACGCCGCGCTCTCTGCGCTCGAGAAACGGTTCGAGCGCATCTCCGCCCAGATAGGGATTGAGCGTGACGGCATCCGCACCGTAGCGGTCGAATGCCTCATGCATGTAATGGCTCGCGGTTGAACCGATGTCGCCACGTTTGGCATCGAGTATGACGGGGATATCGGGATGCCGTCTGTGGATATGGGCGATGAGATCTTCCAATTGCGCCTCCGCCCTGTTTGCGGCGAAGTGGGCGATCTGCGGTTTGAACGCGCAGACCAGGTCGGCAGTCGTATCCACGATCCTCGAGCAGAATTGGAAAATGGCGTCCGAGCGATCGCGCAGATGACGCGGAATACGCTCCGGCTCCGGATCGAGACCGACGCACAGCAGCGAATCGTTGCGCCGCCATGCGGCGGAGAGGCGTTGCAGGAATCCCATGGATGATCCAACCGGAAGCTGCGACTAAGGATACGCGGGAGACGATCCGCTGTGCCCGTCAGCGGCTCGGGGCCACGCGACCGAGCGTCAACATCACCACGGCGGCCAGGATCACGGCCATGCCCGCCAGATCCATTGCGCCGATACGTTCCCCGCCCAGCGCCACGCCCAGCAGAACCGCGACAGGCGGGTTGACGTACGCGTAACTGGTCGCAAGCACCGGACGCACGTTGCGTAGAAGCCAGAGATAGGCGCTGAAGCCCACCAGCGATCCGAACACGACGAGGTAGACCATTGCCAGCAGGGCGGGCACGCCGGGTCGCGCGTGCCAATGCTCGCCGGTAACGGCGGCCATGAGGGCCAGTGCCAGGCCGCCGGCGAGCATCTGCACGGCGGTGTTCATGGCGCCGGCTGGCAGGGGCTGGCGTCGGCTCCAGACCGATCCCATCGCCCACGTGGCGGCCGCCAGCAGCAGCGCGGCGGCACCGGCTGGCGGACTGCGCAGATCGCCGCCCAGATTGAGCAGGACGACGCCGGCCAGGCCGACCAGGACTGCGGCCCACTCGCCGCGGCGTGGCCAGTCGCCGAACAGCACGGAAAACAGGGCCGCGAACAGCGGCACACTGGCGATGGCCACGGCAGCCAGGCCGGAACCCACGCTCTGTTCGGCATAGCAGACCAGTCCGTTGCCGAGGCCCAGCAGAAGGACGCCGGTCACCGCGGCGTTGCGCCATTGCAGGGCATCCGGATTGCGCGCGCCGCGCCAACGCAGGCCGAGATAGAGCGCGCTGCCGGCGAGCAGGAAGCGCACCGAAGCGAGGGTGAACGGCGCAAACCCGTCGAGGCCGATACGGATGGCGAAATAGGTCGAGCCCCAGATCAGATACAGGGACAGCAGCGCGGCGGCAACGAATGCCGTGCGTGGTTGCGGATGGTTGTTCACGTCGGGACGGCAGCGGCGGGGCGGCGCATGATATCCGGGAACCTTTCCGGCGGGCCTGCCGCCGGGATGCCCCGTCGCCGTGTCCGGCTGCGGGGTGCGGACATCCAACCACGACGCTGGGCCGTGGGGGTCACTCCGGTGGACGGCGTCCGTCGGGGACGATAGTGAACTCGCCCTCGATCACCTCGGGTTCCACGGAAATGGGCGCGGCGGCACGACGCCGGGACGGGCGCAGTCGCCGTAGCAGCCAGACGACAGCGAGTACCGCCATCGCCACGCCGAGGATGACGACGCCGAATGCCAGCAGCAGAGCACCCCCCGCGGCAACACCGAACAGCCAGAGCATGCGAGCCAGGCGGCTGCGGGGTGGATTGATGACGAAGACCCGTGGGCGCATTGGAAGCTCCATGCCAGAATCATGGTCTGGGCCGGATGGAACGTGATCGTGCATGCGAACGATGAACGCCGCCTGTGCCGGCGCGCAGAGATCCCCGATGGCGGTGTGCTGGCAGTGGACAGCGTCGCGGCACTGGAGGGGGCCGATCTGCTGTTGACACGCCGGGGCGGATGCGTCGCCGCATTCCACAATGTCTGCCCACATGCCGGTCACCGGCTGGACTGGGCGCCCGGTGAATTCCTGCTGCGTGACGGCGTGCTGACCTGCGCCGCGCACGGCGCCAGCTTCGATGCCTTCACCGGCTCCTGCCTGGGCGGACCCTGCCGCGGTGAAGGACTGCGTCCGGTGGCTCTCGAGGTACTCGCGGACGATGCGGTGTTGCTGGCCGACGGAGATGGCCGATGAGGCCGGCCGTCGCGTGGGCGCTCAGAACGCGTGGTACTGCAGGTCCACGCCCACGATCGTGGTGATCAGATAGGCGGCGGTGAGCGGCAGGCCGATGCGCAGATAGTCCTTGCCGCGATAGCCGCCGGGCCCGGCGACCATGGTCAATGCCGGATGCGCCGAACTGATCAGGAACGTATTGGACACCGACATCGCGGTGATCAGGATGTAGGCGGTGGGGTTGCCCCCGGTGGCCAGTGCGATGTTGATCGCGATGGGCACCATCACCACGGTGGCACCGACATTCTGCATCACCTGTGACAGCACCAGGGCGAGGATGGCGACGCTGGTCTGTATGGCCCATTGCGGCAGGCCGCCGATGTGCAGCATGAGCTCCTGGCCCAGCCACGTGCCTGCGCCGCTCTGGTCCATCGCCCAGCCCAGCGGCATCAGGCAGGCGGTGATGAAAATGGTCTTCCAGTTGACCGACCGGTAGCCCTCGTTGGGCGTGATCACGCCGGTGACCAGCATGCCCGCGGCGCCCACCCAGAAGGCGATCTGCAGCGGCAGCAGTTCGGTCAGAGCCAGAAACTTGGCCAGCAGGAAGAAGAACAGGGCCTCCTTCCATTTGCCGGGACGAGCCTCTTCCTGCGGCACGTCGGTGACCACGACGATGTCGTGCTCCTCGCGCGGCTGCGCCAGGTCGCTCCAGGCGCTGTGCAGCACCAGGGTATCGCCGGCGCGCAGGCTGGCCGAGCGCACATCCTCGCGGAACACCTGGTCGCCGCGGTTGACCGCCAGCACCGAGATGCCGTAGCGCTTGCGCAGGTGCAGGTCGCCGACGCTCTGCCGGATGAAGCGCGAGCTGGGCGGCACCACCACCTCGGAAATGCCCGCCCGCGCGGCATTGAACATCTCCGCCAGCTGGCGCGGTCGCGGCGTGACGCGGCACTGCTGCGCACTGGCGAACTGCGCAACCGGATCCCGCGGGCCCATCACCCCCAGCACGGTACCCACCCAGATCATGGTGTCGGCCGGCGGCGACAGCCTGGCCTCGTTGCCGGTTTTCAGCGCCAGGATCAGCGGCGCACCGGGCAGCGCCTCGGCTTCGGCCACGCTCATGCCGACCAGCGGGCTGTCGGCGCCGACGGTCAGCTCCTGCACGTCGCCTTCGATGCCGTAGGTTTCCGCGAAATAGTTCTCGGTGCGGCGCGGCGTCTTGGTCGCGGTGTCCTCGCCGGCATTGCGGAACAGGCGGTCGGTGAACAGCCAGAAGAAGCCGATGCCCAGCAGTGCCAGCAGCACACCGACCGGGGTGACGGTGAACATGCCGAATTCAGGGATGGTGTTGGCGCCCGGCGGCAGGTTGCGGTTGGAGCTTTCGATCAGGCCGTTGAGGATGATCAGCGGCGTGTTGGCGATCAGCGTCGTGTTGGTGCCGGTGAGGATGACGCATGCCATCGGCAGCAGGATCTTGGACAACGGCACCTTGCTGCGCGTGGACACGCGCGAGGACACCGGAATCATCAGCGCCGCCAGCGCCTGGCTGGGGATGATCGAGCTGAGCGCCGTGGTGACGCTGTTGATCACCAGGAACAGCCGCCATTGCGCACCCTGCGCGGCCTTGAGGATGAGCGTGGCCACGGCGTTGAGCGCGCCGGTGCGGTCCAGCCCGACGCCCATGATCATCACCGCCAGAATGGCCTGCACGCCCGGATTGGAGAAACCCTCGAATACCTGCTTGGCCGGCAGCAGGCCGGTCACCGCGATCACGGTGAGCACCAGCATCGCGGTGACGTCGGAGCGAATCCACTCCAGCGCCAGCATGGCCACGGTGAACACCACCAGGCCGAGCACCAGGATCATTTCCGGCGAGAGCTGGATCGCACCTTGCACGTCGATCGCTTCCTCAGTCGTCCACGCGCCGGTACAACAGGTCGCGGATGTCGTGGCCCAGGCGCATTCCGCGTGCCTCAAAGCGCGTGGCCGGTCTCGATGCGGGGCGCGGCGAGGTGCGACCGGGTCCTGCCAGATTGCGCCAGCCCGGCGCCGCATCCAGCACCGCCAGCATGTGCGCGGCGTAATCGGCCCAGTCCGTGGCCAGATGCAGCAGACCCCCCGGCGCCACGCGGCTGGCCAGCAGCGCCGCGAACGACGTCTGGATCAGGCGCCGCTTGTGATGGCGCTTCTTGTGCCATGGGTCCGGAAACCAGATGCGCACCTCGTGCAGCGCGCATGGCGCGATCTCATCGCGCAGCACCACGACCGCGTCGTGCATCCAGATGCGGACGTTGCACGCATTCTGCCCGGCGAGCCGGTTGAGCAGCCGGCCCACGCCGGGCCGGTGCACCTCGATGCCCAGATAGTCGCGCGCCGGATCGGCAGCGCAACCCAGCGCCAGCGCCTCGCCGTTGCCGAAGCCGATTTCCAGCACGCGCGGCGCACGGCGCCCGAACAGCGCGTCCAGATCGCGTGGCGTGCCCTGGTAGTCGATGCCGTAGCGCGGCCAGTACCGTTCGAACGCGCGCGCCTGCGCCACGGTGATGCGCCCTTGCCGGCGCACGAAGCTGCAAATGCCGCGCGGCTTGACCGGGGCGCAGTCCTCCCGTTCCATGGGCGCCGCTGCGGCGGTCATCCGATCGTTCCGTCGACCGGGCTCGACGCGCTGGCGTGGCGGCGCCGCGGGATGCGTCCGGCGCGAAAGGCATCGCGGCCCGCCTGCACTGCGGCGCGCATGGCACGTGCCATCAGCAGCGGATCGCGCGCACCAGCGATGGCGGTATTCATGAGCACACCGTCGCAACCCAGTTCCATCGCGATGGCCGCATCCGAAGCGGTGCCGACGCCTGCGTCCACGATCACCGGAACCTGCGCGTTCTCGATGATTTCCAGCAGGGTGTAGCGGTTCTGGATGCCCAAGCCCGAGCCGATCGGTGCCGCCAGCGGCATCACCGCCGCGCAGCCGATCGCCTCGAGCTGTCTGGCGATGATCGGGTCGTCGCTGGTGTAGACCATCACCTCGAAACCCTCGTGCACCAGTTGCTCGGCTGCCTTCAGGGTCTCGGTCACGTTGGGAAACAGCGTGCGTGCGTCACCCAGCACCTCCAGCTTGACCAGCGGGTGGCCATCGAGCAGCTCGCGCGCGAGCAGGCAGGTGCGCACCGCCTCGCCAGCGTCGTAGCAGCCGGCGGTGTTGGGCAGCAGGGTGTAGCGTTGCGGCGGCAATACGTCGAGCAGGCTGGGCTGTGAGGCGTCCTGGCCGATGTTCATGCGCCGCACCGCGAACGTGACGATCTCGCTGCCGGCGGCCTCGGTGGCCTGCAGCGTTTGCTGCAGATCCCTGAACTTGCCGGTGCCGGTGAGCAGGCGCGACCGGAAGCGCCGCGCACCGATCTGCAGCGCATCGTCGTCGCGATCGGGGGCGGACATCGGGCAGGGCTCCGGTACAGACTGGTTGCGTATTCTGGCGCAGGCGCCCGCGTCGCGGAACACGGCATCGCACCGTGCTCAGCCGGAAGCCAGCCAGCGCAGCACGCCGGCGGCCAGCAGGCGTTCGACGTCGGCCGCAGGCGCGGTCAGCAGTGCGGCGGTGGCGTGCGGGCCGGGCAGCAGGGCGCGACAGGCGTCGCGACCCTGGCTCTTGGCGCGATACATCGCGAGGTCGGCCAGCTCGATGGCACCGCCGGCGTCACGGTCGCGCATCTGCGGCAGCAGCGGCCAGCAGGAGAGGCCGATCGAGCATGTCACCTGCACGTCGGCCAGCGAGGGATCGTGGAAGCGATGCGCGCGTACCGCCAGACGGATGCGCTCGCCCAGCGCCAGGGCGGCCTCGGCGCTGACGCCGGGCAGCAGCAGCAGGAACTCCTCGCCGCCCCAGCGCAGAGCCAGATCCTGCGGTTCCTTCAGGCGCTGGACCAACGCCGCCACCTCGCGCAGCACCACATCGCCGACGCTGTGCCCGTAACGGTCGTTGATGCGCTTGAAGTGGTCGAGATCGATCAGCATCACCGCCACCTGTTCGGCGCGGCGCAGGCTGGGCCAGTGCTCGCCCAGCAGGCGGCGGTTGCCCAGCCGGGTCAACGGGTCGCTGAGATTTTCGGCGGTCAAGGCGTCGTTGGCCTGGCGCAGGCGCTCATTGCTGCGTCGCAGCGCCTCGGTGCGCTCGGTCACCAACGCCTCCAGGCGGCGCTGCAGCAGCCGCTGGCGACGCAGCCGCAACCGCACCAGCGCGAACGCCAGCAGCAACGCCGCTGCAGCGGTCGCCAGCCACAGCCAGCGCCATTCGTACCAGTACGCTGGTACCGCCAGCACGATGCGGGCCGGCGGCGACCATGCGCCGCCGTCGCGCCGTGCCTGTACCTCGAACCGGTAGGTGCCCGGTGGCAGCCCGGTGTAGAAAGCGGCACGGCGGGTGCCTGCCGGCACCCAGCCGGCATCGAAGCCCTCCAGGCGATAGCGGAAGCGCAGGCGCGCCGAGCCGCCGGGATCCGGAACGGTGTAGCCGATCTCGATGCTGCGCCGGCCCAGCGGCAGCCGCAGCCGGGTGTGCGGCGGGTACCAGTGTCCATGGTCATCGAGGCTTTCGATACGCGGCGTGGCCAGCGCCGGGGGTGCGCGCACCGCATCCATCGCCAGCGCCAGAGCGCCGTTGATGGATGGCAGCCACAGCGTGTCGCCCAGCGGCAGCAGGCGGCCGCTGCCGCCCCCGTTGCAGCAGCGCGTGAATTGCTGGTTGCCGATGCGGTTGTCCCCGCCCAGCACGCGCTGGACTTGCAGCCCGGTCGGCGGTGCCGCGTGCAGCAATTGTGCGGCCGGCAGGCGCCAGATGCCGTGGATGCTGGAGAACCAGACATCCCCGCCGTGCACAGCGAATCCCCAGGCATTGTTGCCGGGCAGGCCCTGGGCCTCGGTGTAGCGGTGCAGGCGGCCGTCGCGCAGCACGGCCAGTCCGGCATCCATGGTGGTCAGCAACAGGGCGTGCGGATCCAGCCAACCCAGCGCGGTGATGAAGTGACCGTCCAGGGGTGACGCCCAGGCGGGCGCAAGGATGCGGCCGTCGCGCCAGATCCGCACGCCGCGCTCGGTGCCCAGCAGCAGGGCGCCGCCGGCCAATGGCAGCAGCGCGCGCACGTGCAGCGGGCCTTTGGCGGCGGATGCACCGAAACGTTCCAGCCGGTCATCCCGCAGGCGGTACAGTCCGCCCTGGGTACCGAACCAGAAGGTGCCGGCGGGGTATTCGAGCACGGTGTTGACCTGCCAGGGCCGCAGCGTGGCCAGTTGCGGCGGCGTCTGCAGCTTGCCGTGGTCCCAGAGCGCCACGCCGCCGCGGGTGCCCAGCCAGAGCCTGCCCCGGCGGTCGCGGTAGAGCGCGTACACCGCCGGGTTGGGTAGATCGCTGCCGGGCACGAGCATGCTGGCGCGGCCGTCGCGCAGCTCGGCCAGTCCGCTGTTGGTGCCGGCCATCACGATGCCGTCCGCCCCGGGCGCCAGCGTCCACACGAAGGGATCGTCCAATCCTGCGGTCCGTCCATAGCGTCGCGTCCAGCTGTCGGCGACGCGGAACAGTGATTGCGTGCGACTGCCCAGCCAGAGATTGCCGTCGCGGTCCTGGAACAGCGCCTCGATCCACGGATCGGCGGGCAATCCCTCGCCACCCACGGCCTCGGCACGGCCGTCCGGCCATATCCGGCACAGCGCCGTGACCGTGCCGATCCACAGCGTGCCCTGGCGATCGCGCAGCAGGGCGAGGATATCGGCATCGGCGAGTTGCGGCAGCGGGGCGGCGGTCTCCAGGCGGTCCGCGTGCAGGCGCAGCAGGCCGGCGGAAGTGCCGACCCACAATGTATCGCCGACCCGCGCCAGTGCGGTGACGCGGCGCTCGCCCGTACCCGGCAGCGGCAGGCAGCGCGTGCCCTGCGCGCGGTAACGGCACAACCGCCCCAGTCCGCCGGCCCACAGGGTTCCGCCGTGATCCAGTAGGCTGAAGAACGGCCCTTCGAGGCCCGGCAGCGGATGCAGCCGCCCGCCGTACCATCGTCCGACCCCGCGGTCCGTGGCCAGCAGCGGTTGGTCCCGGCCATCGCCGGCGATGGCGTTGACCCGGCCGATCGACCACTGCCGGAAGCGGCCTTCCCGTTCGCGCAGCAGACCGCGCGCGGTGCCGAACCAGACCGCGCCGTCGGCATCGCCCCAGGCTGCGCTCACCAGACTGGTGTCCACGGACTCGTTGCTGCTGTCGTAGACCTGGAAACCGGATCCGTCGAAACGGGCAATCCCGTTCTGCGTGCCGAACCAGAGAAACCCGTCGCGGTCCTGCGCGATGCTCTGCACGCTGATCTGCGGCAACCCATGCGCCGTACCCCAGTGATCCAGTACGTAGTCGCGGAAGGGCATGTGCGGATCCAGCGCCCAGGACAGCGCCGGCAGCAGCGCCAGCAGGCCGGCCAGCCAGCGGGCGCGCGTGGAACCCGACAACGCGAGCGAGCGGTGACGGCGGGGTCGGGCGGCGGGCATCGTCACGGCACGAAGTCGGCTGGGGGCATAATGGGCAACTGAGTTCCGAAGCAAAGTCCATGCCGTGAGTGGATACAGCCCAAGCAGCGAGCCCTTTACCCTCAGCCGCGATTGCGACGCGGTACACGTGCCGCACGGCACCGCGGTAACGTTGCCGGCCGGGCAGACCGGCTACATCACCCAGGCGCTGGGTTCCAGTTTCACGGTGGTGGTGGATTACAACCTGTTCCGCATCGCCGGCGCGGACGCCGACGCGCTGGGCAAGACGTCGCCACCTCCGATCGAGCTTCCGGACGGCGCAGGCGACGAGGATGTGGAAAAGCTGGTGTGGGCGCAACTGCGCACCTGCTTCGACCCCGAGATTCCGGTCAACATCGTGGATCTGGGGCTGGTCTACGTGGTGCAGGTCGAGGCCGTACAGGACCGCGGGCGCAAGGTGGCGGTGCGCATGACGCTGACCGCGCCCGGTTGCGGTATGGGCGAGATTCTGGTGGAGGATGTGCGCAGCAAGCTGGAAGCCATTCCCACCGTCGTCGAGACCGATATCGAACTGGTGTTCGACCCGCCCTGGAACCACACCATGATGTCCGAAGCCGCGCGTCTGGAAACCGGCATGCTGTAGCCGTGGTGCGCGATGGCCTGCAGCGAAAGATCGCGGGCAGGATGCGGCGCGTCACCGCTAAGCTGAACGCATGGCCATGCCCGCCACGTTCGTGATCGCCCTGGGCAGTACCAATGCCGCCAAGCGGCGGGCGGTATGGCACGCCACCGGACGACAGCCCCGCTGCGTGGCGGTGCCGTCGGGCGTGGCCCCGCAACCGCTGAGCGCGGTGGAAACCGTACGCGGCGCGATCCATCGCGCGCGCGCAGCGCTGGCCGCGGTACCCGGTGCGACGCTGGGGCTGGGGCTGGAAGGCGGCGTGGACCACGACGCGGCGCATACCGGACGCTGGCATCTGCTGTCGGTATGCGCGGCCTGGGACGGGCGCATGCTGCAGGTGGCCCACGGCGTGCGCATGCCGCTGCCCGATGTGGTGGGCGAGCGCCTGGCCGCGGGCGGGGTCGAACTGGCGTCGATCATGGACGCGCTGTTCGGGCGCACCGGCAGCAACCATGCCGAGGGCGCCTACGGCCTGCTCACCGGCGGCGCGCTGACCCGGGCATCGGTGTTCCGCGACGCCGTGGTCGCGGCCTTGGCGCCATGGTGCAGTCCGCCCTACGCCGGCCGCGATCCGGTGGCCTGAGAACCCCCCTGTCCGCACACTGCGGGCGGTGCGGAAACGGGGTTGCGCGGAGCTGCGCCTGCGGGCCGGTGCCTCATTCGGCGCGCATCTCGCGGCCTTCGCTGCGGTGGTGCGCGGTGAGCTTCTCCTTGTGTTTGCGCAACTGTGCGACCAGCTTGTCCAGCAGGGCGTCGATGGAGGCGTACATGTCGCCGTCGCTGGCCTCGGCATGCAGCGTGCGGCCGGCGGCCGAGAGCGTGGCTTCGGCGCGGTGCTGCAGTTTTTCCACGGACAGCACCACGGCGAGCGAGGTGACATTGTCGAAATACTTCTCCAGCCGGTTCAGCCGCGACTGCACGTGGTCGCGCAGGGCCTGGGTGATTTCGATCTGGTGGCCGCTGATCTGGATCTGCATGGTGCTCTCCGGGATGTCGTCGTGGGCGCGCGGAACCGCGGTCGCATCCGGCCTGCGCGCAACGGCCGGGGCGTCGTGTCGTAAGGGGTGGGGACGCTCCTTGCCGGTTCAACCGGCGCGCTGCCGCTCGGACGAGCTGGGAATACGCAGCGCCTCGCGGTACTTGGCCACGGTACGCCGCGCCACCTGAATGCCGCGATGATTCAGCTCGTCGGCAAGGGCCTGGTCGGACAGCGGGCGGCGCGGGTTCTCCACGTCCACCAGTTTGCGGATCAACGCCTGCACCGCGGTGGCCGAGGCGGCGCCACCGTCCTCCGTGGCCACGCCCGAAGAGAAGAAATACTTGAACTCGAACGTACCGCGCGGCGTGTGCAGGTACTTGCGCGTGGTCACGCGAGAGATGGTGGACTCATGCATGCCGACCTCCTCGGCGATCTCGCGCAGCACCAGCGGGCGCATGGCCTCGGGGCCGTAATCGAGGAACGCGCTCTGCTGCCGCACGATGGCTTCGGCCACCCGCTGCAGGGTGTCGGCACGCTGCTGCAGGCTCTTGATGAGCCAGCGTGCCTCCTGCAGTTGCCCCTTGAGATAGGCGGCGTCCTCGCGGCGCGCACGCGCGATCAGTCCGCTGTAGTGGCGGTTGATGCCCAGCCGGGGCTGGTTGCCGGCGGCCAGGTGCACCCGCCAGCGACCGTGCTCGCGCACCACGTAGGCATCCGGCGCGACATACTCGACCGGCGCTGCGCCCAGCGCCGCCCCCGGGCGCGGATCGAGTGCGCGGATCAGCGCCGCGGCCTCGGCTACCGCCTCGGGCGGCACCTGCAGGCCCCGTGCGATGCGTGCCAGATCGCGTTTGGCGAGGGTATCCAGATGATCGGCGACGATGGCCTGTGCCAGGTGCAGGTGTGCGGTGTCCGGCGCCAGCGTGCGCAGCTGCGCGGTGAGGCAGTCGCGCAGGTCGAGGCTGGCGATGCCGGTGGGATCGAGCTGCTGAATGCGGTGGCGCACGGCTTCGATCTCGGCGACATCGACGGTATCGTCGCGCAGCGCCGCCTGCACGGGCGCCAGGCCTTCACGCAGATAGCCGTCCTCGTCGACGGCGTCGATCAGGGCGATGGCGATGGCGCGGTCGCGCGGCGACAGCTTCAGCAACTCGACCTGTTGCAGCAGGTGCTCGTGCAGGCCGATCGGCGCGGCATCCTGCGGTTCGAAAGCCTCGTCGCCGTCATGCGCGCCGCCGCCGGAGGGCACGTCGAACCCTTCGTCCCAGGGCTCTTCGGTGCGTTCGCTGTCGAGCGGCTCCGCACCGGCATCGGCTGCGTCCGCGCGGTCGGTGGTGGCGTCTTCCGCGGCCGCGTCCGCCGGTGCGGCGTCGGCATCGCCTTCCAGTTCCAGCAGCGGATTGGACTCGGCCAGCTCGCGCAGTTCGCTCTCGAGCTCCAGCCGCGACAGTTGCAGCAGCCGGATCGCCTGTTGCAGCTGCGGCGTCAGCGTGAGCTGCTGGTTGAGTCGCAGCTGTAAGCCCGGCTTCATGCGCGCCTTCCACGCGGAGTCCCCGCCTCATCCTAGCGCTGGTGCTGCGGCGCAGCCAGCGCAAGCCGGGTCTGTCCCGCGGGTACGGCCCGGCCGTGCGGCCGCGGTCACAGCGTGAAGTCGCGCCCCAGATAGACCTGGCGCACCTGCTCGTCGGCCAGGATGTGCTGCGGCGTGCCGCGCGCGAGTACGGCGCCCTCGTTGAGGATGTAGGCGTGGTCGCAAATGCCCAGCGTTTCGCGCACGTTGTGGTCGGTGATCAGCACACCGATGCCGCGGCTCTTGAGGTGGCGCACGATACGCTGGATCTCGCCCACCGAGATCGGATCGACCCCGGCGAAGGGCTCGTCCAGCAGCATGAAGCGCGGTTCGGCGGCCAGTGCGCGTGCGATCTCCACGCGCCGGCGTTCGCCGCCGGAGAGGCTCAGGCCCTTCTGCCCGGCCAGGTGCGCGATCTTCAGTTCGTCCAGCAGCGACTCCAGCCGGCGCTCGCGCGCGGAGCGGTCCAGGCCGCGGCGCAGTTCGAGCACGGCCAGGATGTTCTCGGCCACGTTCAGGCGCCGGAACACCGAAGGCTCCTGCGGCAGGTAGCCCAGCCCCAGACGCGCGCGGGCGTGCATGGGCAGGCCGGTGATGTCGCGGTCGTCCAGGCGGATGCTGCCGGCGTCGGCCTGGATCAGCCCGACCACCATGTAGAAGCAGGTGGTCTTGCCGGCCCCGTTGGGGCCCAGCAGACCCACCACCTCGCCCTGCTCCAGCTCGAAGGCGAAATCGCGTACCACCGCGCGGCCGCGGAAGCGCTTCTGCAAACCCTGCGCGGACAGCATCAGCGGGTGCCGCCGCCGGCCGGCGCGGATGCCGACACCGGCCGGGCGGGGCCGGCTTTCGCGCGCGGCTGGAAGATCAGCTGCACCCGGCCCCGGCCGCCCACGCCCTGCATGGCGCCGGTCTGCGTGTTGTAGGTGAGTTTGGCGCCACTGAAGCTGCCGCGACCGCTCTGCTGGACGTGAGCGTCGCCGATCAGGGTGGCGGTATCGCTGCCCGGCGCGTAGTCGATGGTCAGTGCGCTGCCGTGCATTTCGCCGCCGCCATCCAGCTGCTGGCTGAGGCGTGCCGGCCGGCCTTCCAGCACGACACGGATCACCTTGTTGCCGGCATCCGTGTACACCGTGGCCCTGGCGGCGCTGCCGCGCAGGCTGCCTTGCTCGAGGGTGACATCTCCGTACAGGTGCACGATGTGCCGGCGCTGCTCGCCCTCGAAACGCTGCGCGTGGACCTGCAGCGGCTGGCCACGGTCGGATTTCAGCGCCCGGGACGCTGGCGCCGCGAGCAGGGCCGCCAGTACGGCAGCCGCCAGCAGCGGTGCATGCCTAGGGCGCCTGGCGCGCGGCGGGTTGGAACGTGCCATGCACGTCATCGAGCAGCTCCAGGGTGCGGGTGGCGGTGTCGGCGCGGAAACCGACGCCGCTGAGTGTAGCGTCGGGCTGCTGAATCACCGTGCGCGCGGCGCTGGCCAGGCGGTGCCGGCGTGGCCAGGCGGTGATGTCCTGGCTGAGGATGACCGTCTCGCCGCCGCCCCGCGCCGGTTGCGCCATGCGCACGTCGCCCAGCAGCTTCAGCTCGCTGCCCTGCGCGTTGACCCAGCCAAAACGCGCGCTGCCCCGCCAGGCCGGACCGCTGGCCTGCGGCAACACGAATCGTGGCGCGTTGATGTACAGGGCGTGGTCACCGCCGCGGCGGTCCAGCTGCGGCGCGGACAGGCGCAGCGCGGGCCGCCCATCCTCTCCCAGCGCGGTGAGATCGAAATCGTGCAGCGTGTAGGACGAGCGTGGCGGACCGGCAAAGGCGCTGGGCGGCGGCGGCGGTGTCAGCCACCACACCGCCAGTTGCGTCAGCACGGCGGCGAGGGTCAGCACCGCGATGGCGGTCCACAGTCGCGTGCTCATTGCCAGCGCTCACGTTCTTGCCCGGCCAGGCCCTGCGCGTGCAGCAGCAGGTCGCATACCTCGCGCACCGCGCCGTGCCCGCCCGGCCGCTGCGTGCACCAGTGCGCGACAGCCGCGGTCCACGGGTGCGCGTCGGCTACCGCCACCGCCAGACCGGCGACGCGCATGGCGCCGATGTCGGGCAGGTCGTCGCCCACCATGGCGCAGGCGGTCAGCGGCAGGTCGAGCGCGCGGGCGATCTCGCTGAGGCAGCCGCGCTTGTCGTCGCGGCCCTGGTAGAGGTGCGCAATGCCCAGTTCCTGCGCGCGCAGTGCCAGCGCATGACTGACCCGTGCGGTGATCAGCGCCACCACGATGCCGTGTCGCTGCAGCAGGCGCAGGCCCAGGCCGTCGCGCACGTGGAAGGTTTTCGTCACGTGGCCGTCGGCACCGTACGCCAGACGGCCATCGGTAAGTGTGCCGTCCACGTCCAGTGCCAGCAGGCGGATGCCGCGCGCGCGCTGCAGCACTTCCTGCGGCCAGGTCTCCTGCATTCAGACCACCTTGGCGCGCAGCAGGTCGAGAAAGGTCACCGCACCCACCAGCCGCCCGTCCTCGACCACCAGCAGGCCCTGGATCTTGTGCTGTTCCATCATCTGCGCGGCCTCGCCGGCCAGGCGTTGCGGGCCGATGCAGCGCGGCGTGCGCGTCATCAGCCCGGCCACCGGCGTGTCGCGCAGGGCGGTCGCGTCGTGATCCAGCGCGCGCCGGAGATCGCCGTCAGTGAACACGCCCAGCAGGCGCTGCTGCGCGTCCACGATCGCGGTCATGCCCAGGCCTTTGCGGCTCATTTCCATCAGCGCCTCGATCAGGGTGGCGTCGGCACCGACTGCCGGCACCTCGCTGCCGCGGTGCATCACGTCTTCGATGCGCAGCAGCAGGCGCCGGCCCAGACTGCCCGCGGGGTGCGAGACGGCGAAGTCCTCCGCGGTGAAGCCGCGCGCCTCCAGCAGCGCGATGGCCAGGGCGTCGCCCAGCGCCAGCGCGGCGGTGGTGCTGGCGGTGGGCGCCAGACCCAGCGGGCAGGCCTCGGCGGGCACGCTGGCATCCAGGTGCACGTCGCTCTGGCGGGCCAGCGTGGAGCCGGGCCGGCCGGTCATCGCCAGCAGCGGGATGCCCTGGCGCTTGAGCAGCGGGACGATGGTCAGCAGTTCCTCGGTTTCGCCCGAGTTGGACAGCGCCAGGACCACATCGCTGGGGGTGATCATGCCCAGGTCGCCGTGACTGGCCTCGCCGGGATGCACGAAGAAGGCTGGCGTGCCGGTGGAGGCCAGGGTGGCGGCGATCTTGCGTGCGATGTGCCCGGACTTGCCCATGCCGCTGGTCACCACGCGGCCGCGGCTGGCCAGGATCAGCGCGCAGGCCTGCGCGAACAGCGCGTCCACGCGCGGGGCCAGTGCGCCGAGGGCCGCGGCCTCGATCTGCAGCACGCGGCGGGCGCTGGCTACCAGCGCCTGCGCGCGCGGGTCGAAGGAGTCGGAGGGCTCGGTGGAAGGCACGTAGGGAAGCGGACGGGCGACGCGGTATCGGTGGTCTTGGCCGTTGGGCTACTATGCCCGATCGTCATTGTAACGGCACGCCTGCATGCTCCCGCAGGCGTCACCACCCGCCCATGCAACCCGAGCGCATCAAGACCCTCATCGAACAAGGCCTGCCCGGCGCCCGCGTCGAGGTCAGCGGTGCCGACGGCGTCCATTTCGAGGCCCGCGTCATTGCCCCCGGGTTCGCCGGCAAGCTGCCGCTGGCCCGGCATCGCATGGTGTATGCCACGCTGGGCGACCTGATGGGCGGGGCCATCCATGCCCTGGCGCTGACCACGCTGACGCCCGACGAGGCTTCTCATGGCTGAGTGCGCGGCGCGGGCCAGGGGCGTGCCGCCGGAAAGATGGCGCAGCCCGGCGCGCGGCAGCGCGCGACCGGAACGGCGCTAGGCGGGCCATGGCCAAGATCGTCATTTCCGGCGGCCAGCCGCTGCACGGCGAGGTTCGCGTTTCCGGCGCCAAGAACGCGGTGCTGCCGATCCTGGCGGCGACCCTGCTGGCCGATGGCCCGGTGGTGATCGGCAACGTGCCGCACCTGCACGATGTCACCACCACCATGGAACTGCTGGGGCAGATGGGCGTGCATCTGGTGGTGGACGAGCGCATGCGCATCCACGCCGACCCGCGTGGCGCCACACGTTTCTTCGCGCCCTACGATCTGGTCAAGACCATGCGCGCATCGATCCTGGTGCTGGGGCCGCTGGTGGCGCGCTTCGGCCAGGCCGAGGTCTCGCTGCCGGGCGGCTGCGCCATCGGCTCGCGCCCGGTGGACCAGCATCTGCGCGGTCTGGAAGCGCTGGGCGCCGAGGTGGTGGTGGAGAACGGCTACATCAAGGCGCGCGCCAGACGGCTGCGCGGGGCACGCATCGCCATGGACGTGGTCACCGTCACCGGCACCGAGAACATCATGATGGCGGCGACCCTGGCGCAGGGCACCACCGTCATCGAGAACGCAGCGCAGGAACCGGAGGTGGTGGACCTGGCGCACTGCCTCGGCGCCATGGGTGCGCGCATCGAAGGTGCCGGCAGCTCGACGCTGGTAATCCACGGTGTCGACCGGCTGCACGGCGCCGAATACGAGGTGCTGCCCGACCGCATCGAGACCGGCACCTTCCTGGTGGCCGGGGCCATCAGCGGCGGCAAGGTGCTGGCCAAGCGCGCCCGGCCCGCCACGCTCGACGCGGTGTTGGCCAAACTGGAGGACGCCGGTGCGCTGATCAGCACCGGCAGCGACTGGATCAGCCTGGACATGAACGGCAGGCGCCCGCGCGCGGTCAACATCACCACTGCGCCGTATCCGGCTTTTCCCACCGACATGCAGGCGCAGTTCACCGCGCTGAACTGCGTGGCCGAAGGCGTGGGCGTGATCACCGAAACCGTGTTCGAGAACCGCTTCATGCACGTGCACGAGCTGCAGCGGCTGGGTGCCGACATCCGCGTGGAAGGCAACGCGGTGGTCATCCAGGGCGTGCCGCGCATGAGCGGTGCGCCGGTAATGGCCACCGACCTGCGCGCCTCGGCCTCGCTGGTGCTGGCCGGACTGGTGGCACGCGGCGACACCACGGTGGACCGCGTGTATCACATCGACCGCGGCTACGAGTGCATCGAGGAAAAGCTGGCCGGCCTCGGCGCGCACATCCGCCGCCTGCCGGGCTGACCGTCCACGCCGTCAGTGCGGCGCCTGCTCCAGCTCCAGCAGGTACACCGTGCCCTTGCCGTCGCGCTGCTCCATGCGCACGGGCGCCAGCATGGGCGGCGCGAACCAGGCGCGCAGGCCGTTGTCGGCATCGCTGCGCTGCACCGCGTAGGCCTCGAAACGCCCCGCCGGCACCTGCAGCGGCGCCGGCGCCGTGGCGATGGCGTAGTGCTGCTGCGAGACGTGGTCGTTCATCGCCACCGGCACCACGGTGGTCCCGCGCATGCCCGCAGCCACGCGGCTGGCCAGCACCAGCACGCTGAGGTTGCGGTCCACCGTGCCCGGCAGGGCGGCGTACCGCTCCTGCGAGCGGCCGTTGTCCACTGTGATGCGCGCGGCGGGCCAGTCGAAGCGCGCGCCGCGGGTGATGGTCCTGAACGCGCTGCGCATGCGGTAGCGGTAGTCCAGATCCAGCGGTGCGCCACTCCGCCAGTCGAAGCGCGAGGACTCGCTGACGTCCAGGCCCAGCAACGCGGCCAGGCCGGCATTGCCCTTGGTGACGTTGCGGAACACGTAGCCGGTGCCGTCGCGGACGAGGCTCAGCGTGGCCATGCCGATGGCGTCGCCATCGCGCAGCACGCGGTAGCGGGCGGTGAAAGGCGGTGGCGCCGCCGGCAGCTCGGCGGCCGGCGCGCGCGCGCCGGCCAGCAGCAGCAGCATGGTGAAGGCGGACCCCAGGGCGGGCAGTGTGCGCGGGCGCATGACGGGTGCCGGGACGGTGGCTGCGCCGCAGCTTGCCGGTGCGCGGCTGAATCGGTGCTCAAGGCGCGGTCCGTTGCAGGCCCTGGCGCTCGTCCAGCCGCAGCGGTGCGTCCAGCGCCGTGCCATCCAGCACCACCACGCGCTGATCGGCCCGCAGGGCGACGCGGCCGGCCGCGGCCAGCGCCACGCAGGCGACCAGCAGCCGGTGCTCCAGCGGCAGCAGGCGCCTGGCGAGTGATGCGGGCGTGTCGTCGACATGCACGGGCATGCGCACCTGCGCCAGCACCGGCCCGGCGTCCAGTTCCGCGGTGACGAAATGCACGCTGGCTCCGTGCTCGGCATCGCCTGCTTCCAGCACGCGGCGATGCGTATCCAGGCCCGGATGCTTCGGCAGCAGCGAGGGATGGATATTGAGCATGCGCCCTACCCATGGTGCGATGGCCACGCCGTCGAGCCGGCGCATGAAGCCGGCCAGCACGATCCAGTCCGGCCCCGCCGCGGCCACCTCGGCCATGAACGCGCGGTCCCATGCGGCGCGCTCGCCCGTACCGCGACTCTCGCGCGCCAGCGTGGCGATGCCCGCCGCCCGTGCCAGCGCCAGTGCCGCGGCATCGGGCCGGTTGCCCGCCACCAGCACGATGTCGGCATGCAGGCGGCCCTCGCGCCGGGCCGCGATCAGCGCCTCGAGGTTGCTGCCGCGGCCCGAAGCCAGCACCGCCAGGCGCGCGCGCGCCATGATTCAGTGCGCGATGCGCACGCGTGGCTGGCCGGCGCGTGCCGGCACCACCTCGCCGATGCGCCAGTGGCGCAGGCCGGCCTGCGCCAGCCAGCCGCCGGTGGCGGTGGCCGCGGCCGCATCCACCAGCAGCACGAAGCCGATGCCGCAGTTGAAGGTGCGCCACAGCTCGGCATCGCCGAGCCGGCCCACTTCGGCCAGCCAGGCAAACAGCGGCGGCAACGGCCAGGCGCCGGCATCGATGTCCAGCGCGAGGTGCTCCGGCACCACGCGGATGATGTTCTCGGTGAGGCCGCCGCCGGTGATGTGCGCCATGGCGTGCGGCGGCCGCTCGGCCAGCAGGCGCAGCATGGGCCTGACGTAGATCGCCGTGGGTGCCAGCAGTGCGTCGGCCAGGCGCACGCCGCCGAGGTCGAGGTCCCAGGGACTGCCGGCGCGCTCCAGAATGCGGCGGATCAGCGAGAATCCATTGGCGTGGGCGCCGCTGGAGGCGATGCCGATCAGCACGTCGCCGGTCTGCACGCGGCTGCCGTCCAGCAGCGCGGATTTCTCCACCGCGCCCACGCAGAAGCCGGCCAGGTCGTATTCGCCCGGCGGGTACATGTCGGGCATCTCGGCGGTCTCGCCGCCCACCAGCGCGCATCCCGCCTGCTCGCAGCCGTGGGCGATGCCGGCGATCACGCGTTCGGCGATGCCGACATCCAGCCGGCCGGTGGCGAAATAGTCGAGGAAGAACAGCGGTTCGGCGCCCTGCACCAGCACGTCGTTGACGCACATGGCGACGAGATCGATGCCGATGCCGTCGTGGCGGTCCAGCTCCTGCGCCAGCTTCAGCTTGGTGCCCACACCGTCGGTACCGGAGACCAGCACCGGTTCGCGGAAGCGTCCGCCCAGCTCGAACAGCGCGCCGAATCCGCCCAGACCGCCCAGCACGCCGGCACGCAACGTGCGCGCCACGTGCGGCTTGATGCGCTCGACCAGTTCGGCGCCGGCGTCGATGTCCACGCCGGCGGCGCGATAGGTCAGGCTCTGCGGCGGCGTGCTCATGGGGGCGCAGCGGACATCGGTGTATGGACCGCGCATGATAGCAGCGGGCCCGCCGGCGGCCGGCGCGCGATGGACGCGACCGCTCCGATTGGGCAGACTGACAGACCGGTACGCCGCATCTCGCGGCGTGCCGGCTGGGGCGGCCCGTGTCGCCCTCGATGGCAAGCGGATCGGGAGGCGCCATGCGCGCATGGGTGTGGATCTTGCTGGCGTGCCTCGCGTGCGCTGCCGCGGGCGCCGCCGCAGGCGCCGATGCGCTCTATCACGCGACCGTACCGGTCGCCGATGCTGGCGGCGCGGCGCGCGACCAGGCCATCGTACAGGCGGCGGGAGCCGTGCTGGTGCAGCTGAGCGGCGATCCGCAGGTGCTGTCGCGGCCGGGTGTGGCCACCGCACTGCGCAGTGCGCCGGGTCTGGTCAAGGATTACCGCTACGTGCCGGGCGGCAGCGGTTCGCTGGCGCTGGACGTGGGCTTCGATTCGCAGGCCCTGCTGACGCTGGCGCGGCAGCTGGATCTGCCGATCTGGCCGGCGCCGCGGCCGCCGGTGCTGGCGCTGGTGAACGTGGACGGCCAGCCGGTGACCGCCGCCGAGGCCGCGCCGCTGCTGGCTGCCGGCGCCGCACGCGGCATCCGTTTCGTGTTGCCGCAGGCCGGCGCGCCGGCAGCCGCAGCCCTGGCCGCCGGCGATGCGCAGGCTATGGCGGCGCTCGCGCGCGGCTACCGCACCGGGCTGGCGCTGATCGGAACCCTCGCGGCCGGCGGCGGCCGCTGGACGCTGGTGACCGGCACAGGGCAGCAGAGCTGGCAATCTCCGGTGACCGGCACCGCGACGGCGCTGGCGGCCGCCGGCAACGCCGCCGCCGACCGCCTGGTGGCGCGTTTCGCGGCGGCCCCGGAGGCGGCAGCAGCGGTACCGGGGCGCCTGTGGGTGGGGCATCTGCGTACCGCGCAGGACTACGCGGGGCTGATGGCGCTGCTGCGCCGCGATCCGCGCATCCAGGGCATACAGCCCGTGCAGGCCTCCCACGATGCCCTGCTGCTGCTGCTGACTCTGGATGCGCCGCTGGCCACGGTGACCGCCGATCTCGCCGCCAGCGGGCACCTGGTGGGCGCCCCGGCACGGCCGGATGCGGACATGGCGCTGGACTGGGTGCGCTGAGCACGCGATGGACGTCCGCGCCATGACGGGCGTGCCCGCGCAGCAGACGCGTTGGCGCCATCTGCCCAACCTGCTGACCGCCGCACGCCTGCTGCTGGCGTTGCCGGTGGTGCTGGCGATCGGCTACCGCGATTTCACCACGGCCATGGTGCTGGCGGCACTGGCGGCGCTGACCGACGCCCTCGACGGCTTCCTGGCGAGACGCTTCGGCTGGCAGAGCCGGTTCGGCGCGCTGCTGGATCCGCTGGCCGACAAACTGCTGCTGGTGGGCGGATTCCTGGCGCTGACCCATGTCGGAGCGGTGCCGCTGGCGCTGACGCTGCTGGTGCTGGCGCGCGATGTGGTCATCGTCACCGGCGCGCTGGCATGGAGGCTGCTGCTGGGGCCGCTGGCGGCGCGGCCCAGCCTGCTGTCCAAGTTCAACACGCTGGCGCAGATCGTGTTCGTGCTGGCGGTGTTGCTGACGCTGGCCTGGGCGCCCGCGGCGCAGGCGCTGCCGCTGCGCGGTCCGGCCTGGGCGGTGGGTGCGCTGACCGTGGCCAGCGGCGTCGACTACGTGCTGCGCTGGGGCGCCCGGGCGCGCCGCATCTGGCGGTTGCGGAGGGCGATCTGATGGAGCCGCGCATCCCGGTCCGGCTGCAACTGGCGCTGCTTGCGCTGGTCATCGGCTACGTGTTCTGGCTGCTGGCACCGGTGCTGACGCCCTTCGCGTTGTCCGCGTTGCTGGCCTACATCGCCGATCCGCTGGCCGACCGGCTGGAACGGCACATGTCGCGCACGCTGGCGGTGACGCTGGTGTTCATCCTCGCCAGCCTCGCGCTGCTGGGCCTGCTGGCGCTGCTGGTGCCGCTGCTGGAGTATCAGTTCGCGCGTGCCGTGGCGGCCGTGCCGGCGGCCCTGGCCTGGTTCCGCGGCACCGCCGCGCCGTGGCTGCAGCAGCACCTGCACCTGGCGCCGGGCGCGTTCGATGCGCAGCACGTGGCGGTGCTGCTGCAGCAGCACTGGCAGCAGGCCGGCGGCCTCGCCGCCAGCGTGCTGGGCCGCATCACCCGCTCCGGCCTGGCGCTGGTGGACTGGATCATCAATCTGGTGCTGGTTCCGGTGGTGTTTTTCTATCTGCTGCGCGACTGGGACACGTTGGTGGCGCGCGTGCGCGAACTACTGCCGCGCGCACTGGAGCCCACGATCACCCGGCTGGCGCGCGAGTCCGATGCGGTGCTGGGCGCGTTCTTCAAAGGCCAGTTGCTGGTGATGCTGGGCCTCGGCTTGTACTACGCGCTGACGCTGGCGTTCGTGGCGCAGCTGGGCCTGGGGCCGCTGATCGGCATCGTCGCGGGGCTGGTCAGTTTCGTGCCGTATCTCGGCTTCATCACCGGCCTGATCGCCGCCCTGATCGCGGTGCTGGCCCAGTACGGCATGGATTGGCTGCATCTCACCCTGGTGCTCGTCGTCTTCGGCGGCGGCCAGTTGCTGGAAGGTTACGTGCTGGTGCCGCAGCTGGTGGGCGACCGGATCGGCCTGCATCCGGTGGCGGTGATGTTCGCCGTGCTGGCCGGCGGGCAGTTGTTCGGTTTCTTCGGCGTGCTGGTGGCGCTGCCGCTGGCGGCGGTGGCGATGGTGCTGCTGCGCTATGCGCACGAGCGCTATCTGGCCAGTGCGCTGTACGCGCCCGTGTCCGTTGCCGGATCCGCGGTGGCGCCGGCGCCGCCGGCGGCCGGCGATGCGCCGCGCGATCCGCCGGCCGGGGCGCCATGAGCGGAAGCGCGCGGCAAATGCCGCTGGCGCTGCGCTGGCCGCCGCGCCAGCGTTTCGCATGGTTCCGCACCGCGCCCGGCAACGCGGCCGCGCTCGACGCCATGCGGCGGCTGGCACAGGCGCCCGCGGCACCCTGGGTGCTGCTGACCGGCCCCGCGGGCAGCGGCAAGACGCATCTGCTGCTGGCTGCCTGCCAACACGTGCAGGCTGCAGGGCGCCGCGCGCGTTACGCCAGCGCCGCGCGGCTGGCCGGCCAGCCCGATGCGCTGCGTGCGCTGGCCGGCGGCGATCTGCTGGCGCTGGACGATCTCGATGCACTGGCCGGCCAGCGCGCGGACGAGCACGCGCTGTTCGACCTCTACAACCAACTGCGCGCCGACGGCGTGGCGCTGGCACTGGCCGCGCGGCTGGCGCCGGCCGCGCTGCCGCTGGCCCTGCCCGATCTGCGTTCGCGTCTGGGCGCCTGTGTGCAGGCGCCGTTGCAGCCGCTGGACGAGGATGCCCGCCGTGCGCTGGTGCGCGAGTGGGCCGCCGAACGCGGCCTGGAACTGGAACCGGCGGTGCTGGACTGGCTGTTCGCCCGCGCCGCGCGCGATCTGGCCAGCCTGCATACGCTGTTCGAACGCATGGACCACGCCGCGTTGGCGCGCCAGCAGCGCGTCACCATCCCGCTGCTGCGCACGCTGCTTTCCGCACCCGTGGATGCGCGGCAGATCTGAGACTGGAACGTCGGCGCGGCGGCAGGATGGCGCTCAGCGCGCGCGCGTACGCCAGGCGGCCGCGGCCAGAGCCAGATCGACCGGCAGGGCGAAGGCGATCCAGTGCAGGTTGCGCTGGTCGAGCAGGCCCAGCAGATGGCCGATCAAGCCGAGCGTGCCCAGCCCCGCCAGCAGCAGCGTCAGCCCCAGCGCCCAGCGCATCGGGGCACGCCCCGTCGCCAGCGCGCGCGCCAGCGGCACGATCAGCAGCAGCAGCCCCGGGCTGAGCTGCAGCAGGTTCTGGTTGGCCCATGCGGCGCGATGGCTGGTGAACGCCCACAACGCCAGCATCACCAGCCCGGCCAGGCCCGCCAGCAGCGCATACAGCGCAGCGGCGGCCGCGGCGGCAAAGCGCGCGGCACGGCCGGCGCGCGCGCGCGCGCCCAGCACGATCGGCGCAGCCCACGCCAGTCCGATGCCCAGCAGCGGCGGCAGCAGCTGCGGTGGTGCCGCGGGCGGCATGCGCACGGTGCCGGCGTACACCTGCCGGTCCGCGGTCACCAGCGGATGCGCGGCAGCGCCGGCGCCGGGCAGGCGCACCCGCTGCACCAGGTCGGCGAGCGTCATCGGCAGGAAGGCGTCCTGCCAGAGCGTCAGCGGGCGATCGGCGTAGGGACCCAGGCCCAGGTCCACCAGCAGCAGCAGCGGCGGATCGTGCGCCAGCATGCGCCCGACCTGGGTGCGGAAGCTGCGGCCGCCGGCGGGCGCCTGCGTGTGCGTGAACAGAGCTCCGCCCAGGGCGCGGTTCAGCGCGTCGCGCACGCGGGTGGCGCAGTTGTCAGTGAAATAGTCGTAACGGTAGCGGCGATGCTGCGGCTCGAGGTTCCATAGCAGGAAATCGCGCAGGGCCGAGGCCTGCGCGGGGTCCAGCGCCAGCCGCTGGACGCGCACCGCGCGGCCGGCGGCGATGTAACCGGCGATTTCCGGGCCGGCGTACTCGGCCGCCATGCTGTACAGCAGGTGGCCGCGGATAAAGCGCAGGAAGAAGTGCGGCACGTCGAAATCGAACACGCCGTAGTTGAAACTGACCGCTTCGCCGCTGCGCGTGTCGCGCAGGATGATCGCGTCGTGGCCGAAGCGCTCCCAGTACACGCGGCCCGGACCGTAGGTGACCAGCTCCACCTCGAGGTCGCGGCCGGGGGCGCTGGCGATGCCGGCGCGGGCCGGAGCAGCCGCGATCAGCAGCAGCGCCGCCGCCAGCAGCCCGGTCAGCCGCCTCATGCCGCGCGTGTCACGCGCAGCTGCAGCACGCGGCGGTCGTCGGCGGCGGTGACGCGGAACACGTAGCCGCCCAGTTCGGCCTGCTCGTCGCGTTCCGGAAGGTGGCCCACGGCGTCGGTCACCAGCCCGCCGATGGTGTCGAACTCGGCATCGGAGAAATCGCTGCCGAAGAACGCGTTGAACTCGTCGATCGGGGTCAGCGCGTCCACCAGGTGGCTGCCGTCGGGCTGCGGCTGGACCCGCGGCGCCTCCTCGTCGTCGTGCTCGTCGTCGATCTCGCCGACGATCTGTTCCAGCACGTCCTCGATGGTGATCAGCCCGGCCACGCCGCCGTACTCGTCCACCACCACCGCCATGTGGTTGCGGTTGCGGCGGAACTCGCCCAGCAGCACGTTCAGGTGCATCGACTCGGGGATCAGCGTCACCGGCCGCAACAAGCCGGCGAGGTCGAAGTCGGTGCTGCGGTCGTGGAAACGCAGCAGATCCTTGGCCAGCAGGATGCCGCGGATCTCGTCCTTGTCCTCGCCGTGCACCGGGAAGCGCGAATGGCCGGATTCGGTGACCGTGGCCAGCACTTCGGCGAAGCTGGCATCGGCGCCGATCATCACCATCTGCGCACGCGGCACCATGGCGTCGGCGACGCGCAGGTCGCTGACCTCCATGGCGCCCTCGACCATGGCCAGGGTATCGCGGGTGATCAGGCCGTCGGCAGCCGCCAGGCGCAGTTCCTCGATCAGTTGCGCCTGGTTGCGCGGTTCGCCGGCGAGCATCTGGCCCAGACGGCCCCAGAAGGAGCGCCGCACCGGGCCGCTGGTACTCGGACCTTCGTTCATTGCAAGGTACAAATTGCCCTTGGGGCAGGACGAACAAGCATAGCGCAAAGGCCGTCCGTGCCCGTTCAGGGCAGGCGATAGGGGTCGGGCAGACCGAGGCGGGCCAGCGCGGCGATCTCCAGCGCCTCCATCACCGCCGCCTGGCGCGCGCGCCGGTGGTCGTGTCCCAGCAGATGCAGCACGCCGTGCACGGTCAGATGCGCGGCATGCCGGCGCAGGGTCTTGCCCTGCTGCCGCGCCTCCCGCGCCAGCACCGGGGCGCACAGCACGATGTCGCCCAGCAGCGGCGTGCGCAGACCGGCCGGCAATTCGACCGGAAACGACAGCACGTTGGTGGCGCAATCGCGCCCGCGGTAGCGGCGGTTCAGCGCACGCCCCTCACGGGTGTCCACCAGGCGGATGGCCAGCTCGGCGGCGGCCGCGTGCCCGGCGGCCGCCAGCGCCGCACCCGCCCAGCGCCGGAACGACTGCGCCGAGGGCAGGCCGCGGCGCGGCACGCCGTAATTGAGGTGGAGCACAAGAACCGGGGCTCGGGACCCGGAACCCGCAACCCGGGTGTTGCGCAGGTGCGCAGTATCGCGACGAGTCGAGCGGGCGATGCGCGGCGCCATCGCAAGTCAATCCGCGGCGCGCGGTGCCTGCGCACTCGTATCGGTGTCGGTATCGGCATGCCCGCGCTGCTTTTGCCGAGTCCCGAGTCCCGGGTTCCGGGTCCCGGCGCCGTCCTCGTCGGCCAGTTCGTACGCGCGCACGATGCGCGCCACCACCGGGTGCCGCACCACGTCGCGAGCGTTGAAAAAGGTGAAACTGACGCCTTCCACCTCGCGCAGCACCTCGACCACGTGGCGCAGGCCCGAGCGCACGTTGCGCGGCAGGTCCACCTGGGTGACGTCACCGGTAACCACCGCCACCGAGCCGTAGCCGATGCGGGTGAGGAACATCTTCATCTGCTCGACGGTGGTGTTCTGCGCCTCGTCCAGGATCACGTAGGAATCGTTGAGCGTGCGCCCGCGCATGTAGGCGAGCGGCGCGATCTCGATGACGTTGCGCTCGACCAGCTTCGCCACTTTCTCGAAGCCCAGCATC
The DNA here is from genome assembly GCA_021792975.1 of Pseudomonadota bacterium. GTDB lineage: Bacteria > Pseudomonadota > Gammaproteobacteria > Xanthomonadales > Rhodanobacteraceae > Metallibacterium. The sequence continues at coordinate 26,891 of JAJYTR010000027.1, forward strand.
TCGTACAGCGCGTCGTACAGCGGTCGCAGGTACGGGTCGACCTTCTGGCTGAGATCGCCCGGCAGAAAGCCCAGCTTCTCGCCGGCCTCCACCGCCGGGCGCGTCAGTACCAGGCGCTGCACGCGGTTCTGCGCCAGCGCCTCCACCGCGCTGGCCACCGCAAGATAGGTCTTGCCGGTGCCGGCCGGGCCGATGCCGAAGTTGATGTCGTGGCGCGCGATGGCGTGCAGGTAGCGCATCTGACTGGGCCCGCGCCCGCGGATCAGCCCGCGTTTGACCTTGATCGCCACTTCCTGCGCCTGTTCGCTCTGCGCGGCGGCCTGCTCGTCCAGGCTGGCGTCCTGCAGGCGCAGGTTCAAGGCGTGTTCGTCCAGCGTTTCGGCCAGGGTGTCGGCGTACAGGCGCTTGATGAAGCGCTCGGCGGCCAGCGCCATCGGTGGCGGCCCGATCACGCGGAAGGCACTGCCGCGCGCGGCGATCTCGATGCCCAGGCGCAGCTCGATCATGCGCAGATGTGCATCCAGCGGCCCGGCCAGGTTGGCCAGGCGCACGGCGTCGTCGGGTTCGAGCTGGAAATCGCGGGCGATGGTGGAGGCGGACATGCGCGAAAGCATAGCGCCGCCGCCGTGTCGAGCGGCCGCCGCGCATGGCACCATGCACGGATGCCCGCTGCCGCCGCCCGCCGTGACGATGCCCCCGCGCTGGTCGTGGATGCCGTCAGCAAGGCCTATGCCGGCAGGCCCGCGGTCGAGGCGCTCTCGCTGCGCATCGACGCCGGCGAGATCGTCGGCCTGCTGGGCCCCAACGGCGCCGGCAAGACCACCACCATCAACATGATCCTGGGCCTGCTGCAGCCGGACGCCGGCGGCGTGCGCATCGCCGGACTCGACCTGGCGCGGCAGCGCGCGGCCGCGCTGGCGCGGGTGAACTTCCAGGCCAGTTATGCGCCGCTGCCGGGCAATCTCACCGTGCGCCAGAACCTGCTCTTTTTCGGGCGGCTGTACGCGCTGCCGGCACTGACGCAGCGCGTGGACGAACTGATCGCAACGTTCGCGCTGGCGCCGCTGGCGCGCACGCGCTGCGGACTGCTCTCCAGCGGCGAACAGACCCGTGTGGCGCTGGCCAAGGCGCTGCTGAACCGCCCGCGTCTGCTGCTGCTGGACGAACCCACCGCCTCGCTGGATCCGGCCACCGCCGACGACCTGCGGCGGCTGATCCGCGATCTGGCCGCCCGCGAACGCTGCGCGGTGCTGTGGACCTCGCACAACATGCTGGAGGTGGAACAGGTATGCGACCGCGTGCTGCTGCTGGCGCGCGGGCGCGTGCTGCTGCAGGGCGACCCGCGCCGGTTGCCCGCCGAGCATGGCGCCGCGTCGCTGGAAGCGCTGTTCATCCGCATCGCGCGGCAGCCGCTGGACCACGGGGACAGCGCATGAACCCGCGCCGCAGCGCCGCGATCGTGCTGCGCCAGCTCGCGCTGATGCGTTCCAGTCCCACGCGCGTGGTGCCGCTGGTGGCCTGGGTGGCCATCGACATCGTGCTGTGGGGGTTCATCACCCGCTATCTGGGCTCGCTGGGCGGACAGACGCCGGATTTCACCCTGACCCTGCTGGGCGCGGTGCTGCTGTGGGACTTCTTCGGCCGCATCATGCAGGGCGTCACCACCGCTTTTTTCGAAGACGTGTGGTCGCGCAATTTCCTCAACCTGTTCGCCAGCCCCATCGGCGTGGGCGAGTACGTGGCC
>JAJYTR010000028.1 GCA_021792975.1 Pseudomonadota bacterium
GCCTGCGACGACCCACGCGCTCCACGACCACCGACCCGACCCGGATGCCACCATGTCCTTCCTGCGAATGACCGACCTCGACCTGCGCGGCAAGCGCGTGCTGATCCGCGAAGACCTCAACGTGCCGATCGAGAACGGCCGCATCACCTCCACCCAGCGCCTGGACGCCGCCCTGCCCACGATCCGCGCCGCCCGCGATGCCGGTGCCCGGGTGATGGTGCTCTCGCACCTCGGCCGTCCCAGGGAAGGCCGGTTCGACGAGGAGTCCTCGCTGGCGCCGGTGGCCGCCTGGCTGGGCGGGAAGCTCGGCAGGCCGGTGCGCCTGGTGCGCGACTACCTGGGCGGCGTCGACGTCGCCGGCGGCGAGGTGGTAGTGCTGGAGAACTGCCGCATGAACACGGGCGAGGGCAAGGACGACGCGGCGCTGTCGAAGAAATACGCCGCCCTGTGCGACATCTACGTGATGGACGCCTTCGGCACCGCGCACCGCGCCCAGGCCTCGACCCACGGTGCCATCCTGGCAGCCCGGACCGCCTGCGCCGGGCCGTTGCTGGCGGCCGAGCTCGATGCCCTGGGCCGCGCGCTGCAGCAGCCGGCGCGGCCGCTGCTGGCGATCGTGGCCGGCAGCAAGGTCTCGACCAAGCTCACCCTGCTCGAGAACCTGATCGGCAAGGTGGACCAGCTGATCGTCGGCGGCGGCATCGCCAACACCTTCCTCGCCGCGCAGGGCCTGCCGGTAGGCAAGTCGCTGCATGAGCCTGACCTGATTCCCGCCGCGTTGCGCGTGCTGGATGCCGCCAAGATGCGCGGCGCCGAGCTGCCGCTGCCGGAGGATGTGGTGGTGGCGCCGCGCTTCGCCGCCGACGCTCCGGCCACGGTGAAGCCGGTGGCCGCGGTGGCCGACGACGACCTGATCCTCGACATCGGCCCGCAGACCGCGGCACGCTACGCCGCGCTGATCGCCCGCGCCGGCACGGTGCTGTGGAACGGTCCGGTGGGCGTGTTCGAATTCGACGCCTTCGGCAAGGGGACCGAGGCGCTGGCATGCGCCATCGCCGCCAGTCCGGCGTTTTCCATCGCCGGCGGCGGCGACACCCTGGCCGCGGTGGACAAGTACGGTATCGCCGAAAGGATCGGCTACATCTCCACCGGCGGCGGCGCCTTTCTCGAATTCCTCGAAGGCAAGGAACTGCCGGCGGTGACGGCGCTGCGCCGCCGCGCGGGCGGCTGAACGTGGAGTCGCGACGGCGGTCCGGCCGGGACGACAGGCAGACCGACACGGCATGCGGCATCCGCGCCGGCGGTGGCCGCATGCAGGCTGCGCCCGGCGCCCGCCACGGCGATAATGTGCAACCCCGGCGCAAGGAGCGGGCATGAAAACCTGGCTGGTCACCGGCGGCGCCGGTTTCATCGGCGGCAATTTCGTGCTGGAGGCGCTGCGCACCCCCGGCACGTGCATCGTCAATCTGGACAAGCTCACTTACGCCGGCAATCCCGACACGCTGGCGGTGCTGCGCGGCAATCCGGATCACGTGTTCGTGCGGGGCGACATCGGCGACCGCACGCTGCTGGCGAAGCTGCTGACCGAACACGCGGTCGACGCGGTGATCAACTTCGCCGCCGAATCGCACGTGGACCGCTCGATCGACGGTCCGGCCGCCTTCATCGAGACCAACGTGGTCGGCACCCTGGCCCTGCTGGAGGCGGCGCGCGACTACTGGAAGACGCTGCCGCTGCCGCGCCAGGACGGCTTCCGCTTCCTGCACGTGTCCACCGACGAGGTGTACGGCTCGCTGGGCCCGGTGGGTGCCTTCAGCGAGACTACCCCCTACGCGCCCAACTCGCCCTACTCGGCTTCCAAGGCGGCCTCGGACCATCTGGTGCGCGCCTTCCACCACACCTGGGGCCTGCCCACGCTGACGACGAACTGCTCCAACAACTACGGCCCGTACCAGTTTCCGGAAAAACTCATCCCGCTGACCATCCAGAAGGCGCTGCACGGCGCGCCGCTGCCGGTGTACGGCGACGGCCGCAACGTGCGCGACTGGCTGTACGTGGGCGACCACTGCGCGGCCATCTGCCGCGTGCTGGAGGCCGGACGCCCCGGGGAGACCTACAACATCGGCGGCAACGCCGAACGCGAGAACATCCAGGTGGTGCACGCGATCTGCGCGCTGCTGGACGAACGCCGGCCGCTGCCCGAAGGCAAGCGCCACGAGGATCTCATCACCTTCGTCAAGGACCGCCCCGGCCACGATCGCCGCTACGCCATCGACGCCGGCAAGATCCGCCGCGAACTGGACTGGGCGCCGGCGGTGCGCTTCGAGGAGGGCATCGCACGCACGGTGGACTGGTATCTCGACCACCAGCCGTGGGTGGCGCGCGTGCTGGACGGCAGCTACCGCATGCAGCGCCTGGGCGGAGCGGCGGCATGAGCGCGGAGATCCGCAAGGGCATCATCCTCGCCGGCGGCTCGGGCACGCGGCTGTATCCGATCACCCAGGCGGTGAGCAAGCAGCTGCTGCCGGTGTACGACAAGCCGATGATCTACTACCCGCTGGGCACACTGATGCTGGCCGGCATCCGCGAGGTGCTGGTCATCAACACCCCGCACGAGCAGTCGATGTTCCGGCGCCTGCTGGGCGACGGCAGCCAGTGGGGCATGCACATCGAGTACGCCGCGCAGCCCTCGCCGGACGGCCTGGCGCAGGCCTACCTGATCGGCCGTGAGTTCGTCGCCGGCCAGCCCTCCTGCCTGGTGCTGGGCGACAACCTGTTCTACGGCCACGGTTTCACCGAGCAGTTGCGCGCGGCCAGCGCGCGCACGCTGGGAGCCACCGTGTTCGGCTACTGGGTGCGCGACCCCGAACGCTACGGCGTGGCCGAGTTCGACGCCGACGGACGCGTCGTGGGCCTCGAGGAGAAGCCCGCGCGCCCACGATCCAATTACGCGGTGACCGGGCTGTACTTCTACGACGGACGCGCCAGCGAGTTCGCCGCCGGCCTGAAACCCTCGCCGCGCGGCGAACTGGAGATCACCGACCTCAACCGCTGCTACCTGCGCGACGGCACGCTGATGCTGGAGAAGCTGGGTCGCGGCTACGCCTGGCTGGACACCGGCACGCACGAGTCGCTGGTGCAGGCGTCGAACTACATCGAGACCATCGAGAACCGCCAGGGCCTGAAGGTGTGCTGCCCCGAGGAGATCGCCTGGCTCAACGGCTGGATCGACCGCGCGCAGCTCGAGCGTCTGGCCGCGCCGCTGGCCAGGACCGGCTACGGCCGCTACCTGCTGGCGCTGGCCGGCGACGGAGCCGCGCCGGGATGAAGCGCATCGACACCGACCTGCCGGGCGTATGCATCCTCGAACCGGTCGTGCACGGCGACACGCGCGGTTACTTCTTCGAGAGCTTCCACGCCGGCAAGTTCGCCGCGCTGGGGCTGCACCTGCACTTCATGCAGACCAACGTCTCGCGCTCGGCGCACGGCGTGCTGCGCGGGCTGCACTACCAGTGGCCCATGCCGCAGGGCAAGCTGGTGACGGTGCTGGAGGGCGCGGTGTGGGACGTGGCGGTGGACATCCGCCGCGGTTCGCCCACCTACCGGCGCTGGACCGCGGCGGAGCTCAGCGCCGATAACCATCGCCTGTTCTGGATTCCCGAAGGGTTCGCGCACGGCTTCTGCGTGCTGAGCGAGCATGCCACCTTCAGCTACCAGTGCACGGCACTGTACGACCCGGCCGCCGATGCCGCCTTGCGCTGGAACGACGAGCAGCTCGCCATCGCCTGGCCGCTGGCCGCACCCACCCTCTCCGACAAGGACCGCAGCGCGCCGCGACTGGCCGAAATCGCGCCCGGGCGCCTGCCGGCGTACACGGCATGAGGATCCTGCTGCTGGGCGCGGCGGGCCAGGTCGGCTTCGAGTTGATGCGCGCGCTGGGGCCGCTGGCCGAGCTGGCGCCGGCCACGCGCGACGGACGGCTGCCCGACGGCGGCGCCTGTCACCGGGCGGATCTGGCCGGCGAGGACGCCGCTCTCATCGCGCTGCTGGATGCGGTGCAGCCCGACCTGATCGTCAACGCCGCCGCCTACACCGCGGTCGATCGCGCCGAGGACGAGCCGCAGCGGGCGATGCGCATCAACGGCGAGGCCGTGCGCACGCTGGGACGCTGGGCCGCGCGGCGCGGCGCGGCGGTGATCCACTATTCCACCGACTACGTGTTCGACGGCAACGCCGCGCGGCCCTGGCGCGAAGACGATGCCGCCGCGCCGCTGGGCGTCTATGGCGCCAGCAAGCTGGCCGGCGAGCAGGCACTGCGCGACAGCGGTGCGCCGCACCTGGTGCTGCGCACCGCCTGGGTGTACGCCGCGCGCGGACACAACTTTCTGCGCACCATGCTGCGCCTCGCCGCCGAGCGCGACACCTTGCGCGTGGTCAGTGACCAATTCGGCACGCCCACGCCGGCGCGGCTGATCGCCAACGCCACCGCCACGATCGTGGCGCGCACCGCGCCGCGCGGCGCGTTCACGCCGGAGGCCCCCTGGGGCACCTACCACCTCACCGCGGGCGGCCACACCACCTGGCATGGCTTCGCCTGCGCCCTGCTCGAGCGCGCGCGGCGCGCCGGCCTGATCGCACGGGTGCCCGCGATCGAGGCCGTCGCGATGGCCGACTACCCCACGCGCGCGAGGCGGCCGGCGTGGTCGGTGCTGGACTGCGCGCGCGTGCAGGACGTCTTCGCGCTGCGTCTGCCGCCCTGGGACACCGCGCTGGAGGCGGTGATCGGCGAGCTGGCCGCATCGCGCTGAGCGGCCTCAGCCGCTCACGCCTTCGAGGATCACCGCCACGCGACGATTGCGCGCGCGGCCTTCGGCGGTGGCATTGGAGGCCACCGGATCGGCCTCGCCCTTGCCTTCCACCCGCAGGCGCGAAGCCGCCACGCCCTGCGCGACCAGGGCTCGGGCCACCGCCCGTGCGCGCTGGCGCGAAAGCGCCAGATTGGCCGTCACGCTGCCGGTGTCGTCGGTGTAGCCGATCACCAGCACGCGCGCGTGCGGATGCGACTGCACGAATTTCACCAGCGTGCCCAGATGGCTGGCGGCCTGCGGCCGCAACGCGGCGGCGCCCGCCGCGAAGGCGTCGCCTTCCAGCGTCATCTGCAGGCCCAGCGGGCCGCGATGCGCGCGCAGGTTGTCCAGGCGCCCCTGCATCGCCGCGATGGCCTGTTCGGCCAGCGCCGCTTCGCGCTTGGCCAGCGTCGCGGCCCGCGCCTGCATGGCTGCCATCTGCTTGGCCTGCAGGGCTTCCTGCTGCGCCTGCTGCGCCTGCTCGGCATAGGTCTGGCCCTGCGCCTGCAGGCGCTGCGTCTCCTCGCTGGCGGCGGCGTTCTGCAGATGGGCCTGCGCCAGCTCGAGGCGCAGGCGCGCCAGTTCGTTCTGCCGGGCCTGCAGCTCGATGCGGTCACGCTCCTGCGCCAGCTGCACCAGCTTTGCCCGGGCCTGTTCGATCTCGGCGCTGGTGCGGGCCAGTTCGACCCGTTGCCGGGCGACATAGGCCCAGTAGGTCCGCAGCGTCCTGTCGCCCGCGCTGGCGGCCAGCTGCACCAGCGCATCGCGCGCGCGCGCCTGCGCGCCCGGCGCGTAGGCACCCAGCGCCGGATCCCGCGCCAGCGCATCCAGGCGCGCGGTCAGCCGACCCAGCTCGGGATCGGGCGGCGGCGCGGCCAGCGCGGCGCCGCACATCAGGACCAGCGCCAGCGCGGGGGCGAGGCGCTTCATGGCGCACCGCCGCTGGTCGCGGGTGCCGGCGAGCGGCCGGCGTCGCCGGCCGTGCCCAGCAGGCGGCTGGCGAGTTCGGCGTTGCGGCGCGACTGCTGCGCGATCCGCAGCTTGAGCCTGCCCAGCGTCGCCTTCGCCCGCGCCAGCTCGGCGCTGGCCTCGGCCTCGCCGGCGAAGCGCGCCGCCTGGTCGTAGTTCTTCGCGGCCAGCGCCTGCTGCGCCTGCGCGTAGCGCGCCGCGGCCGCGCCCAGATCCAGCGGGTCGAACACCGCGGCCTGCGCCGTGCGCGCCGAGTCGAGCATGGCGCGCGCCTGCTCCATGGCGGCGGTGGGCGGCGGCGCGCTGGCGCAGCCGGCCAGCAGGAGGACCGCGCCCAGCGCCACCAACAGCGGCGCGCGGTGGAAAAATCTCATCGACCGTGCCATAACCTGCCATCGCAACGGGGGGAGTGGCCTATTCTCGGCACGCCGGCCCGTACTTGGCAACGCAGCCGCGCTCGCGCGCTCGACGGATGCATTCGATGGATATCGGTTACTTCCTGAAGCTGATGGTGGACAAGGGCGCCTCGGACATGTTCCTGACCACCGGTGCCCCGGTGAACATCAAGGTCGAGGGCAAGCTGTATCCGCTGGGCAGCAGCGGCCTGCCCGGCGGCATGGTCAAGAAGATCGCCTACTCGCTGATGGACGAGGGCCAGGTGCCGCAGTTCGAGCGCGACCTGGAACTGAACATGGCGGTGGCGGTGAAGGACGCCGGGCGCTTCCGCATCAACGTGTTCAAGCAGCGCGGCGAGATCGGCATGGTGATCCGCGCGATCAAGAGCGACATCCCCAGCATCGAGCAACTGCGCCTGCCGACGATCTTCAAGGACATCATCATGGAGCCGCGCGGCCTGGTGCTGGTGGTCGGCGCCACCGGCTCGGGCAAGTCGACCACGCTGGCCTCGATGATCGACCACCGCAACCAGAACACGCCGGGGCACATCCTCACCATCGAGGATCCCATCGAATACCTGCACCGGCACCGGCGCTCGATCGTCAACCAGCGCGAAGTGGGGCTGGACACCCACAGCTACCACGAGGCGCTGAAGAACGCCATGCGCGAAGCGCCGGACGTGATCATGATCGGCGAGATCCGCGATTCCGAGACCATGGATACCGCCATCGCCTTTTCCGAGACCGGGCATCTGTGCCTGGCCACGCTGCACTCCAACAACGCCGACCAGACCATCGAGCGCATCCTCAACTTCTTCCCCGAGGCCGCGCACAGGAACGTGCTGATGAACCTGGCGCTCAACCTCAAGGCGGTGATCAGCCAGCGCCTGGTGATCGGCAGGGACGGCCGCCGCCTGCCCGCCGCCGAGGTGCTGATCAACACCCCGCACATCCGCGATCTGCTGCGTCGCGGCCAGGTGCACGAGATCAAGCCGGCGATGGAGCGCAGCCTGCAGGAAGGCATGCAGACCTTTGACCAGTCGCTGTTTAAGCTGTACCGCGAAAGCCGCATCGAACTGGAGGAGGCGCTGAACAAGGCCGACTCGCGCGACGGCCTGGCGCTGCGCATCCGCCTGGCCGAGGGCGGCGCCACCCAGGAAGCCGAGCTGCCGGTGGAAACCGACGACGCCTACGGCAGCGGATTCTGAGCGCCTGCCGGCGCCTGCGGCGCGGCGTCCGCGCGCACGAAAACGAACACCGTCCACGCTGGCCCGAGCGGGGGCGGCAATCCCGTGAGAGCCCGCCCGCAGCAACGCCAGGGATGCGGGGCCCCGTCTGCGGTGCGGAATGACCTGACGGGGAGGATGTCGCCCCCGCGGGAGCGGCGTCCGGTCGCATCCAGTGCGTCCGCCCGCCCCACGCGGCGAACGGGCGCGTCATGCATCGTGGGTCGCGCAGCGCGCTCAGGCTAAAATCGCCTTTTGGTGATGCCAGGCGCAGCGCATGATCGTCCTCGAAGGCTCCGGTGCTCTCTCCGCCTTCCGCCTCGAACGCCTCAACACCCGGCTGCAGTCGATCGCCCGCGGTACGCGCGCACGCCAGGCATGGTTCGTCTACCTGCTGGAGACCGGATCCGCACCCGACGCGGATGCGATGGCGCGGCTGCACGAGGTGCTGCAGGCGCGCGCGGACACGCCCGGCGTGGCCAGCCTGTGGGTGACGCCGCGCCTGGGCACGGTCTCGCCGTGGTCGTCCAAGGCCACCGACATCCTGCGCGGCTGCGGCTTCGACGTGCAGCGCATCGAACGCGCCACCGCCTATGCCGTGGACGCCCTGCCCGGCATGGAAGACCCGCGGCGCGCGGCGGTGTTCGAGGTGCTGCACGACCGCATGACCGAATCGGTGCTGACGCGCCTCGATCAGGCCGCAGGGCTGTTCCTGCACGGCACACCCGGCGCGCTGCGGCACGTGGCCCTGGGTGCCGACGCCCCTGCCGCGCTGCGCGAGGCCAACACGCGCCTGGGACTGGCGCTGGCCGCCGACGAGATCGACTACCTGGCCGAAGCGTACGCGCGGATGGGCCGCGACCCCACCGATGCCGAGCTGATGATGTTCGCGCAGGCCAACTCCGAGCACTGCCGGCACAAGGTGTTCAACGCGCGCTGGACGCTGGACGGCGAGGCGCGCGGGGAAACGCTGTTCGGCATGATCCGCGCCACCCACGCGGCGCACCCGGCGCACACGCTCTCGGCGTACAGCGACAACGCGGCGGTGATCGCCGGCAGCCGTGCGCGCCGTTTCGGCGCGGCACCGGAGACCGGCGTGTGGCACGCGCGCACCGGCGAGGCGCCCTACGCGATCAAGGTCGAAACCCACAACCATCCCACCGCCATCGCACCGTGGCCGGGCGCGGCCACCGGCGCCGGCGGCGAAATCCGCGACGAGGGCGCGGTGGGCCGCGGCGGCAGGCCCAAGGCGGGGCTGACGGGCTTCAGCGTTTCGCATCTGCGCATACCCGGGCTGCCGCGTCCCTGGGAAACACGGCGTCCGCTGCCGCCACGCTACGCCAGCGCGTTCGAGATCATGCGCGATGGCCCGCTGGGCGCGGCCGCGTTCAACAACGAGTTCGGCCGGCCCTGCCTGGCCGGCTACTTCCGCAGCTTCGAGCAGGAAACCGGCGACGTGCACGTGCATCGCGGCTACGACAAGCCGATCATGCTGGCCGGCGGCATCGGCAGCGTAGCGCCGCTGCACGTGCAGAAGCAGGCGCTGGCGCCGGGCGACGCGGTGCTGGTGCTGGGGGGACCGGCGCTGCTGATCGGACTGGGCGGCGGCGCTGCCTCCTCGCAGGGAGCGGGCAGCTCCAGCGCGGCGCTGGATTTCGCCTCGGTGCAGCGCGACAACGCCGAAATGCAGCGGCGCTGCCAGGAAGTGATCGATGCCTGCTGCGCGATGGGCGAAGCCAACCCCATCGCGGCGATCCACGACGTCGGCGCCGGCGGGCTGTCCAACGCCATCCCCGAACTGCTCTACGACTCCGGCGTGGGCGGCACGATCGAACTGGCGCGGGTGCCCAGCGCCGACCCCGCGCTCAGCCCCATGCAGCTGTGGTGCAACGAAGCGCAGGAGCGCTACGTGCTGGGCGTGCGGCCGCAGCACCTGCAGGCGGTGGCGGCGCTGTGCGCGCGCGAGCGCTGCCCGGTGGCGCAGGTGGGCACGGCCTGCGCGGAACCGCGGCTGCACGTCACCGACAGCCGCACCGGCACGGCGCAGACGGTGATCGACCTGCCGCTGGCCATGCTGCTGGGCAAGCCCCCGCGCATGCAGCGCGACGCCACGCGCGTCAAACCGCGCGTCGAGGTGGTGCCCGACCTCGCCGGCATCGCCCTCGAGGACGCCATCGCGCGCGTGCTGCGCCACCCGACGGTGGGCAGCAAATCCTTCCTCGTCACCATCGGGGACCGCAGCGTGGGCGGACTGTGTGCGCGTGATCCCATGGTCGGACCCTGGCAGGTGCCGGTGGCCGACTGCGCCGTCACCCTGGCCGATTTCGAGGGCTACGCCGGCGAGGCGATGGCCCTCGGCGAGCGCACGCCGCTGGCGCTGCTGGGCGGCGCCGAGTCGGCGCGCATGGCCATCGGCGAGGCGCTGACCAATCTGGCCGCCGCGCCCATCGACGAGATCGGCCTGGTGCGGCTGTCGGCCAACTGGATGGCGGCGGCGGGACATCCCGGCGAGGATGCGTGCCTGTTCGACGCGGTGGCGGCCGCCAGCGCGCTGTCGCAGGCGCTGGACATCTCGATTCCGGTGGGCAAGGACTCGCTGTCCATGCAGACCGCCTGGAACGATCCCGAGCTGGGCGTGCAGTGCACGGTGGCGCCGGTGTCGCTGGTGGTCAGCGCCTTCGCGCGGGTCACCGACGCGCGCCGCGCGCTGACCCCGCAACTGCGCCTGGACCAGGGTGCCAGCGATCTGTGGCTGCTGGATCTGGGCGCCGGCCGCGACCGCCTGGGCGGGTCGATGCTGGTGCAGGCGTTCAACCGCGGCGGCGGAGTGGCGCCGGACGTGGACGATCCGCAGCGGCTGCGCGCATTTTTCAGCTTCATCCAGCAAGCCAACGCGCAGGGCCTGCTGCTGGCCTACCACGACCGCAGCGACGGCGGGCTGATCGTCACCCTGCTGGAGATGGCGTTCGCCAGCCATTGCGGACTGGCCGTCGAACTCGACGGCTGGGGCGAGGCCGCGCTGCGCGCGCTGTTCAACGAGGAGCTGGGCGCGGTGCTGCAGGCGCGCGCCGCCGATGCCGGACGCCTGCGCACGCTGGCGGCGCACCACGGCCTGGAGCGCTGGCTGCACCGCATCGGCCAGCCGCGCGAAAAGCTGGGCATCAAGCTGTTCCTGGGCGGCGAAACGCTGGCGCGCGGCAACTGGACGCAGTGGTTCGAGGCCTGGCAGGAAACCAGCCACGCCATGCAGCGCCTGCGGGACAACCCGGCCTGTGCCGACGCCGAGCGCGCCTGGCGCATCGACGACGCCGATCCCGGGCTCAGGCCCGTCCTTTCCTTCGACCCCGGCGAAGACGTCGCCGCACCGTACCTCGCGCGCGGCGTGCGGCCGCGCGTGGCGATCCTGCGCGAGCAGGGCGTCAACGGCCAGATCGAGATGGCCGCCGCGTTCACGCGCGCCGGTTTCGAGGCGGTGGACGTGCACATGAGCGACCTGCAGAGCGGGCGCCGCAGCCTGGGCGAATTCCGCGGTTTCGCCGCCTGCGGCGGGTTCTCCTACGGCGACGTGCTGGGCGCCGGCCGCGGCTGGGCCGCGTCCATCCGCTACAACGCGATGCTGCGCGAGCAGTTCCAGGCGTTCCTGGCCGACCCCGCGCATTTCGCGCTGGGCGTGTGCAACGGCTGCCAGATGCTGGCCGAATTGCGCGAACTGGTTCCCGGCGCCGAGGGCTGGCCGCAGTTCCGCCGCAACGCCTCCGAACAGTACGAGGCGCGCCTGGTCACCGTGGAGGTGCTGGACTCGCCCTCGATCTTCCTGCGCGGCATGGCCGGCAGCCGCATTCCCGTGGTGGTGGCGCACGGCGAGGGCCGCGCCGTGTGGCCCGAGGGCGAGAGGCCGCGCGGCGGCTGCCTGCGCTTCGTGGACAACCGCGGCAAGCCGACCGAGGCCTTCCCGCTCAATCCCAACGGCTCGCCCGGCGGACTCACCGGTTTCCACGCCGCCGACGGCCGCGTGCTGGCGCTGATGCCGCATCCCGAGCGCGTGTTCCGCAACGTGCAGATGAGCTGGCACCCCGAGGCCGGGGGCGAGGATTCGCCGTGGCTGCGGCTGTTCCGCAACGCGCGCGCGTGGGTGGGGTGAGCACCCGTGCGCCGGCCGCCATGCTTGCCGTGGCGGGCGGCGGGCGCGTCCGGCCGCCGCTGCGGGTCCCGGGCCGGGCGGCGGCATGGATTCCCGCCGCGCGCGCCGCTGCGGTCTAATCGCGGCATGAATCCCTCCCCCAACCTGTTCCTGATCGGCGCCACCGGTGCCGGCAAGAGCACGCTCGGCGCCTGGCTGGCACCGCGCCTGCAACTGGCGCTGGTGGACCTGGACCGGCTGATCGAAGCACGCGCCGGCAGGCCGGTGCATGCCATCTTCGATGGCGAGGGCGAGGCCGGCTTCCGCGCGCGCGAGGCGCAGGCGCTGGCCGAGTACTGCACCGGCAGCGGCCTGCTGCTGATCGGCGGAGCCGGCATCGTCACCGCCGCCGGCAACCGCGAGCGGCTGCGCCGGCACGGATTCGTGCTGCGCCTGGACATCGACGCGCAGACGCGCGCGCGCCGCCTGCAGGGCGATGCCAGCCGCCCGCTGCTGGCCGGCGGCGACATGCTGCGGCGTCTGCGCCGGCTCGATGCCGAGCGCGAGGCGCTGTACGCCGCCACCTGCGATGCGGTGCTGCGCGCGCGGCCCGACGAGACGCCCGCGGCGCTGGGCGCACGCGCGCTGGAGCTGCTGGCGCACTGCTGGCAGCGGCGCACGACGGCCGGGGCGGCGCCGTGAGCGCGCTGCACGAACTGACCGTGGCGCTGGGCGCGCGTAGCTATCCCATCCGCATCGGCCGCGGCCTGCTGCGCGATCCCGCGCAGTGGCGCGGCGCGCTGCGCGGCCGGCAGGCGCTGGTCGTCAGCAACACCACGGTGGCGCCGCTGTACCAGCCCTGGCTGGCGCCGGCGCTGGACGGCCTGCACTGGGACACGCTGGCGTTGCCGGACGGCGAAGAGCACAAGCGGCTGGAGGGCGTGGCACGCATCTGGGACACGCTGGCGCAACTGGGCGCCAGCCGCGACGCCTGCATCATCGCGCTCGGCGGCGGCGTGGTCGGCGACATGGCGGGCTTCGCCGCGGCCTGCTGGATGCGCGGCATCGACTTCATCCAGATGCCCACCACGCTGCTGGCCATGGTGGACTCGTCGGTCGGCGGCAAGACCGGCGTCGACCATGCGGCCGGCAAGAACCTGATCGGCGCCTTCCACCAGCCGCGCCTGGTGCTGGCGGACCTGGCCACGCTGGACACGCTGCCCGACCGCGAATACCGCGCCGGCCTGGCCGAGATCGTCAAGGTCGGCGCGCTGGGCGACGCGCCGTTTTTCGCCGGGCTCGAACGGTCGGCCGACGCGCTGCGGCGGCGCGAGGACCGCGTGCTCACCGCAGCCATCGCCCACGCCTGCGCCTGCAAGGCCGGCGTGGTGATGCGCGACGAGACCGAACAGGGCGAGCGCGCCCTGCTCAACTTCGGGCACACCTTCGCGCACGCGCTGGAAACGGTCACCGGCTACCGCCTGCTGCGGCACGGCGAGGCGGTGGCCATCGGCATGGTGCTGGCGGCGCGGCTGTCGGTCCAGCTGGGCCTGGCGCCGGCGCAGGACGGCGCCCGCCTGCGCGCGCTGCTGGCCGCGCTGGAGCTGCCCACGCAGCCGCCGTCCGCCCTGCCGGCCGACGCGCTGCTGGCCGCCATGCGCCTGGACAAGAAAAACCGCGGCGGCGCGCTGCGGCTGATCCTGTGGCGCGGCATCGGCCGTGCGTTCATCGCCGAGGGCGTGGACGAGGCTGCCGTGCGCGCGCTCTGGAATGCGCCGGCGGAGTGAGTCCCGCGCATCGCGGCTCATCCGCCGGCGGACGCCGCCTCGGCCGCGGCCAGCGCACGCTGCAGGCGCTTGACCGACACCGGCTGCGCGGTGCCCAGCGCCTGCGCGAACAGCGATACGCGCCACTCCTCGACCAGCCAGCGCAGCGCCCACCAGGCGGCATCGTCGCGGCCCTGCGCGCGCAGCGCCAGCAGCCTGCGCCAGTAGGGCAGCAGTTCCAGCAGGCGGCGCTGGTCGCCGGCGGCGTCCTGGCGCAGGCGCTCGGCACGCACGCGCATGGCCCTGAGATAGCGCGGATAGTGCGCCAGTTCGGCGCTGTCGCGCGCGGCCAGAAACCCTGGCGCCAGCAGCAGATCCAGTTGCTCGCGCAGATCCTCGTAGCTGGCGCGGCCGTACCCCTGCAGCGGCGGCTGCAGCCACGGCGCCAGTTCTCCGCGCGCGGCCGCGATGGCCTCGGCCAGCCGCAGGCGCGCCATGGCGGCGGCGAACAGGTCGCGCGCCAGCGTCTCGCGCAGTCGCGCGAAGGCAGCCGGCGTACGCACGTCCGGATCGCCGGCCGCCAAGCCTTCGCGCAGCGCGCCCTCGAACAGATCGGCGCGCAGCGCCTGCGCCCCGCCCAGCGCCGTCCAGCGCAGCGTGTCGGTCCGGGCCAGCGGCAGCTGGCGCGCCGCGCGCTTGATCTCGCCGGCCAGCGCCAGGCGCAGTAGCCGCGCCACGCCGCCCGCGTGCGCCGTGCGCGCTTCATCGCTGCGCTCGAACACGCGCAGGGCCACGCTCCCGCCCTGGTCCACCAGTGCCGGAAACACATCCAGCCCGCCGGGGCCGTCCACGCGCAGGGGAATCTCGCCGAAATCGAAGGCGTGTACCTCCTCGCGCTGCAGTTCGCCCGCGCTGTGCCGCGCGAAGGCCTCGCGCGCGGCGGCGGTGAACTGCGCGCGCAGGGCGCCCAGGTCGCGCCCCGCGGCCAGCACGGCGCCGTGCCCGTCGAGCAGTTCGATGCGCATCTGCAGGTGCGCGGGCAGCGCGACGCCATCGAAATCCGCCGCCGTCAGTTCCGCGCCGGTGATGCGCGTGAGGTACTGCGCCAGCGCGGCGGACAGCGGCTCGTCGCGCGCCGCTTCGGCTTCGCAGAAGGCGCGCGCGAAATCCGGCGCCGGCACGACATGGCGGCGCAGTGCCTTGGGCAGGCCGCGGATCAGTTCGGCGACTTTCTCCGGCAGCAGGCCGGGCACCAGCCAGTCCAGCCGCGCGGCGGGCACCGCGTTCAGCAGCGCCAGCGGCACCCGCAGGGTGATGCCGTCGTCCGCGCTGCCCGGCGTATGGCGGTACACCAGCGGCAGGCGCTGGCCGGCCAGCTCCAGGGCGGCAGGATACAGGCCCGCGTCACCGGCTTCGGTCTCCAGCACGTCGGCCAGCGACCAGCACAGCGCCGCGCGTTGCGCCGCAGCAGCCTGCTGGTACCAGCGAGCCAGCGCGGCGGCAGCGGCGACGTCCTCGGGGAGCTTGCCGGCGAAGAAGGCCGCGCGCTGCCGCGGTGTCCTGACCAGCCCGCTGCGGCGCCGCTGCGCCTCGATGCGCTCGGCCTCGTGTAGCACGCGGCGGTTGGCGGCGATGAAATCCGCGCGTGCGTCGATCTCGCACGTGGCCAGCGCCTGCTCGAGGAAGATCGCGTGGGCCAGGGCCGCGTCCTGCCGCTGGAACGGCACCGGCCGGCGCTCGGCCAGGTTCAGGCCGTACAGACTGACCTGCTCGTAGGCCAGTACCGCGCCGCGCGCGCGCGACCAATGCGGGTCGCGACAACTGCGCTTGATCAGGTGCGCGGCCTGACGCTCGATCCAGGCCGGCTCGACGCGCGCGTTCATCAGCCCATACACGCGGCCGGAGAGATCCAGCACCTGCGCCGAGAACAGCCATTGCGGCGGTGCCTTGGCCAGCGCCGAACCGGGGAAGATCTGCCAGCGCCGCACGCGCGTGCCGAGGTAGCCGCCTTTTTCGTCCTTGCGCGCGACCTGCGTGGGCAGACCGGAGAGCAGCGCGCAGTGGATGGCTTCATCTTTGCGGGACTCTCCAGTGCGGGACTCGGGACTGGGGACTGGGGACTCGGAAGGCGTAGCGGTAACACGCGCTGATGTTTTGTCGCGACCACGACCATGTTTGTGCGTCAGTGCGGCATCCGCAATAGCAGCGCGTTGCTCCATCCCCGAGTTCCCAGTCCCCAGTCGCGAGTCCCGGCCGTCATCGAGCACGCGTAGCTGCCGGTGCAATTCGCGCCATTCGCGCATGCGCAGGAAGCTCAGGAAATGCCGCGCGCACCAATCGCGCAGCTTGGATTGCGTGAATTCCGCGTGCGCTTGCTGGTAGGCATCCCACAAGCGCAGCACGCCGATGAAATCCGAATGCTTGTCGGCGAATGCGGCATGCGCGGCATCGGCAACGGCGCGCGCCTCGGCCGGCCGCTCGCGCGGATCCTGGATGCCGAGGAAGGCCACCAGCACGCGCAGCGGCTCGGCCACGCCCAGGCGCTGACCCTCGACCAGCATGCGCGCCAGACTCACGTCGACGGGCAGCGCGGCGACGGCGCGGCCGATGCGGGTGAGCCCGCGCGCGGCGTCCACCGCGCCGATCTCGGCTAGCCGCCGCCAGCCTTCGGACCAGGCGCGCGCATCCGGCGCGTCGAGGAAGGGGAAGCCCTCCACCTCGCCCAGTCCCAGCGCCAGCATGCGCAGGATCACGCCGGCCAGCGCGCTGCGCTTGAGTTCGGGATCGCCGTAACGCGGCCTGCCGGCGAAGTCGTCCTCGGCATACAGGCGCACGCACACGCCGGGCCCCACGCGTCCGCAGCGGCCGGTGCGCTGCTCGGCGGCGGCCTGGGCGACCGGCTCGATGTACAGGCGCTCGATCTGGCTGCGCGCGCTGTAGCGCCTGACGCGCGCCAGGCCGCTGTCGATCACGTAGCGGATGCGCGGCACCGTCAGCGAAGTTTCCGCCACGTTGGTGGCCAGCACCACGTGACGCTCGGGGCCGGGATGAAACACCCGGTCCTGTTCGGCGGCCGGCAGCCGGGCGTACAGCGGCAGGATGCGCGTGTGGCGGTAACGGCGGCGCTCCAGCACCAGGTGTGCCTCGCGGATCTCGCGCTCGCCGGGCAGGAACACCAGCACGTCGCCGCGCGGATCTTCGCGGGTGATCCCGTCCAGCGCCAGCGCCACCTGCTCCGCCAGATCGGCCTCGCCGCGGCCCTCGGGCGGTTGCCAGCGCACTTCGACCGGGTGGCCGCGGCCCTCCACCGCGACCACCGGCGCGCCGTCGAAAAACGCGGCGAAGCGGGCGGTGTCCAGCGTGGCCGAGGTGACGATCACGCGCAGGTCGGGCCGCAGCGGCAGCAGGCGCTTGAGGTAGCCCAGCAGGAAATCGACGTTGAGGCTGCGCTCGTGCGCCTCGTCCAGCACCAACGTGTCGTAGGCGGACAGCAGGCGGTCGCCCTGCGTCTCGGCCAGCAGGATGCCGTCGGTCATGAACTTCACCAGCGCCGCGTCGCCCACGCGCTCGTCGAAACGCACCTGGAAACCGACGCGGTCGCCGACCGTGGTACCCAGCTCCTCGGCCACCCGCCGCGCCACCGCGCGCGCGGCCAGGCGGCGCGGCTGCGTGCAGCCGATCAGGCCGGCTGCGCCGCGTCCGGCGGCTAGGCACAGCTTGGGCAACTGCGTGGTCTTGCCCGAGCCGGTCTCGCCAGCCAGGATCAGCACCGGATGCCGGCGGATGGCGGCGACGATGGCCTCGCCGTGCGCGGCGATGGGCAGCGCCACGTCCACGCGCACCTGCGGCACGCTGGCGGCGCGCGCGGCGCGTTGCCGCGCCGAGGCGTCGATCTGCGCGGCGAGACGGCGCAGGGCCTGCGGTGCCGGCGCAGGCCCCAGCGCACGCAGCCGCGACAGCAGCCGCGCGCGATCGCGCGTCAGCACGGTATCCAGTGCGTCGCGCAGGGCGCTGATCGATTCCATCGGCTTGCAATCCGCGCGCGGTGGCGCCATCTCGAAAAGGCGCGGCATGATAGCCGCCCGCCCCGTTCCACTCATGCTCCGTGCGGAGCCCCAGCCTGAAGGAGTGCACCATGGCCGTCGATATC
This sequence comes from Pseudomonadota bacterium, assembly GCA_021792975.1. GTDB lineage: Bacteria > Pseudomonadota > Gammaproteobacteria > Xanthomonadales > Rhodanobacteraceae > Metallibacterium. The sequence goes on from JAJYTR010000028.1 coordinate 17,474, forward strand.
GGCATCGGCAAGAAAGACCGCGAGGCCATCGCCAAGAGCCTCTCGGCGCTGCTGGCCGACACCTACTCGCTGTACCTCAAGACCCACGGCTTCCACTGGAACGTCACCGGGCCGATGTTCAACACGCTGCATCTGATGTTCGAGACGCAGTACAACGAGCTGTGGACCGCCGCCGATCTGATCGCCGAGCGCATCCGCGCACTGGACGTGTACGCGCCGGGCTCCTACAGCCAGTTCGGCAGGCTCACCTCCATCCCGGAGGAAACCGGCGTGCCCGACTGGAAAGGCATGACGCAGCAGCTGGTGGAAGGCCACGAGGCCTGCGTGCGCACCGCACGCGGCACCTTCAGGCTGGCCGACAAGGCCGACGACCAGCCCACCGCCGACCTGGTCACCCAGCGCATGGAGTACCACGAGAAGACCGCCTGGATGCTGCGCTCGCTGCTGAAGTGATCCGCCGTCGGCGCGGGCACGCGCGGCGCTGAGCCCAGCCGAAACCGCGGCGCCGCAGCGCATTGGCCGCCGTCACGGCCTCCATTACCCTTGCACGCTTGGGCCGCGCCCGTCGCGGCGTGCGAGTCCGGTGCGTGCCTTCTTCCCCCGCCTCCCCTGCCCGCTCCTGGTCGCGCGCGCTGCTGCTGGCGCTGCTGGTGGCCGCCGCCAACTTCGGCCTGTGGGCCTGGGCCAACCGCCCGGTCGACGCACCGGCCTGGAACGGTCCCATCCACGGCTTCGCCTACAGCGCCTACCGGCGCTTCCAGAGCCCGCTCACCGGCAACTACCCCACCTCGGCGCAGATCAGCGCCGATCTGGCCACGCTCTCCAGGTACACGCACCGCATCCGCACCTACGCCGCGCTGCAGACGCCGGAGATCCCGCGCATCGCGCGCGACTACGGCATGCACGTGATGGCCGGCGCCTGGCTGGATGCCGACCGGCGCCACGACGAGCGCGAGCTGAAGGCGCTGATCGCGCTGGCGCACCGCTACCCGCACACCATCACGCGCGTGGTCGTCGGCAACGAGGTGCTGCTGCGCCGCGATCTGGCGCCCGCCGTACTGATGAAGTACCTCGACCGCGCGCGCGCGGCCATCCGCCAGCCGGTGTCCACCGCCGAGCCCTGGCACATCTGGGAGACCTACCCGGAACTGGCCGACCACGTGGACTTCCTCACCGTGCACCTGCTGCCGTACTGGGAAGGCGTGCCGCGCAAGGACGCGGTGGGCAACGTGCTGATGCGCTACCGCCAGCTGCAGCGGCTGTTCCCGGGCAAGCCCATCGTGATCGGCGAGGTGGGCTGGCCCAGCAACGGGGATCGCTACAAGTACGCCTCGCCCAGCCTGGCCAACGAGGCGCTGTTCCTGCGCCAGTGGCTCAACGTGGCCAAGGCCGACCACATCGACTACTACCTCATGGAAGCCTTCGACCAGCCCTGGAAGGAGAACCTGGGCGAGGGGCGCGTCGGTGCCTACTGGGGCATGTTCGGCGCCGACCGCAAGCTGAAGTTTCCGCTGGCCGGCCCCATCCTCGAGGATCCGCACTGGCCGTGGAAGGCGCTGGCCTCCTCGCTGCTGGCGATGCTGCCCATGCTGCTGTTCGCGCGTTACTTCGAGCGCTTCCGCGTGCGCGGGCGGCTGCTGTTCCTGGCGTTGATCCAGCTCGCCGCCGGGCTGATCGCGTGGTCGGTGACGGTGCCGTTCGCGTTCTATCTCGATCCCGTCGACTGGGCCATGCTGGTGGTCCTGTTCCCGGCGCAACTGGCCATCCTCGCCGTGCTGCTGATCAACGGCTTCGAGTTCGTCGAGGTGTTGTACCACCGGCGCTGGCAGCGCCATTTCCCGCTGCTGGACCCGGTGCCGCCCGCACGCCAGCCGTTCGTGTCCGTGCACCTGGCCTGCTGCAACGAGCCGCCGGAGATGGTGATCGCCACGCTCGACTCGCTGGCCGCGCTGGACTACGCGCGCTTCGAGGTACTGGTGATCGACAACAACACCCGCGACGAGGCGGTGTGGAAGCCGGTGCAGGCACACTGCGAAAAGCTGGGTCCGCGCTTCCGCTTCTACCACCTCGCCCCGTGGCCCGGCTTCAAGGCCGGCGCGCTGAACTTCGGCCTGCGGGAAACCGATCCGCGCGGCGACGTGATCGCCGTGGTGGACGCCGACTACGTGGTGCGACCCGACTGGCTATCGCGCCTGGCCGGCTATTTCGGGGATCCGCGGGTGGCCGTGGTGCAGTGCCCGCAGGCGCATCGCGATTTCGAGCACAACGCGTTCCGGCGCATGACCGCGTGGGAGTTCGACGGCTTCTTCCGCATCGGCATGCACCACCGCAACGAGCGCAACGCCATCATCCAGCACGGCACCATGACCATGGTCCGGCGCAGCGCGCTGGAAGGCGACGGCGGCTGGTCGGAATGGACCATCTGCGAGGACGCCGAACTGGGCCTGCGCCTGATGCACGCGGGCTACGAGCTGGTCTACGTGGACGAACCGATGGGCTGGGGCCTCACCCCCGCCGACTTCACCGCCTACAAGTCGCAGCGCTACCGCTGGGCCTTCGGCGCCATGCAGATCCTCAAGGCGCGCTGGAACTGGATGACGCAGCCGGGACCACTGACGCCGGGACAGCGCTTCCACTTCCTCACCGGATGGTTCAGCTGGTTCGCCGATGCACTGCATCTGGTGTTCACCCTGCTGGCGCTGCTGTGGACCGCGCTGATGCTGCTGTTCCCGCAGTACTTCAGCCTGCCGCTCAAGCTGTTCCTGGTCCCGGTGCTGGGCTTTTTCGTGGCCAAGGCGGTGTTCGGCATCTGGCTGTACCGCAAGCGCGTGCCCTGCTCGTGGCGCGACACGCTGATGGCGGCCGTCGCCAGCATGGGCCTCTCGCACGCCATCGCGCGCGGCATCTGGCGGGGTCTGGTCAGGAAGAAAGGCGAGTTCGTGCGCACCGCCAAGCAGCGCCGCCTGCGCGGCCATCCCAGCGCCTTCGCCTCGGTGCGCGAGGAACTGTTCATGGTGATCGGCCTGGCGATGGCCATCCTCGGCATGGTGCTGCTGTTCGGCGGGCGCTACGAGGAGGGCAAGATGTGGGTGGCCATCCTGGCGGCGCAGTCGATCCCCTACCTGGCGGCGCTGGCCGGCGCCTGGCTGGCGCACCGCGAGGGCGAACGGGTAGGGTGACGCGCTGCGGACGGTGTGCCCGCCCCGCCCGCACGCACGATCGTCCGGCCACAACGGAGCCACTGCCATGAACTCGCCGACGGCTTTCGCACTCACCGCCTTCATCGCCTGGACGCTGGCGCTGCTGCTGCTGATGGAGGTCATCCGTTCGCGGCTGGTGCTCGCGCGCAAGGTGGCGGCCAACGCGTTCGTACCCGACAACGCGAACCTCTCGCCGTTCATGCAGCGGCTCGCGCGGGCACACGCGAACTGCCTGGAAGGACTGCCGGTGTTCGGCGGGCTGATGGTGGTCGCCCTGCTTACCCGGCGCACGGCGGTCACCGACCCGCTCGCGTACCTGCTGCTGGCCGCCCGCATCGCGCAGTCGACCATCCATCTCGTTTCCGTGAGCGCGCGTGCCGTGACCTTGCGCTTCGCCGCGTTCGCCGTGCAGGTGGGCATCGCCGTCCTCTGGTCGTACCGCCTGCTGGCCGGCTAGGCGGCCCGATGCCCCGCCCGGCGCGGGTCCGGCCCCGGCTGGCGGTCGCAGCGTTCAGGACGATTCCGCAAAAGCCTTGAGCTTGCCCAGCGCCGTTTCCCACTGCCGGCCGATCATCTCCAGCGTGCGCTGCGCCGCCGCGATGCGGCCGGGTTGCAGTTGCCAGCGCCGCTCCCGGCCCTGTTTCGCGTCGCGCACCAGACCCGCATCGGCCAGTACCTGGAGATGCTTGGTCACGCCCTGCCGGCTGATCTCGGTGTTCGCCGTCAGCTGCGCGATCGAGAGCGCGCCGCCCGTGCACAGCACCGCCACGAGCCGCAGGCGCGTGGGGTCGCCCAGTGCCGCGAATACACCGGCCGCACCGCTGTCCGGCCGCACCGCGACGGGCCGGCGGGCGGCCGCGCGCCCGCGCCGCCGGCCTTTGCCGTCACCCGCCGACATGGCGCGCGATGCTTTCCATCTGCATCGTCCAGCCGCGGCTGTTCTCGCGGAACGCCTGCAGGCGGCGGTGCGGCGCACCCGGTCGAAGCCGGACTCCACCACGGTCAGCAGCGTGCCCCCGCCGGGCGCATCCTGCAGCGTGAAGGTCACCCGCGTGGTCGGCTCGACGCTGTAGTCCGTCGCCGGATCCACGGCATGCGGATGCCAGCGGTAGGCGAGCAGACGCTGCGGTTCGACGCGCTCGATCACCACGTCGAACCAGACGTGTTCGTAACCGCGATGGGGCGCGGACACGGTCGATTTGATCTTGATTATGCGGTTTATCTGTCGATTGAAATACGCATAATTCAGGCATAAAGTGCCGCTGTGGACCCCGTTCTCAACCCGTTCGCTCCGGGCGCGGGCACGCCGCCGCCGGAGCTGGCCGGACGCGACGAGCTGCTGGAGCGCGCGCGCATCGCCGCCGCCCGCATCCGCGCCGGGCGCGCCGCCAAGAGCCTGCTGCTGGTGGGCCTGCGCGGCGTGGGCAAGACGGTGCTGCTCGAGCGCATGGGCGCGGACGCGGAGGCCGACGGCCTGCAGACGCTGCGCATCGAGGCGCCGGAAGGGCGCTCGCTGCCGGCCATCCTGGCGCCGCAGTTGCGCCAGGCGCTGCTGCGGCTCTCGCGCAGCGAGCAGGCCAGGGAGCTGGGACGCCGCGCGCTGCGCGGCCTGGCCGGCTTCGTGCAGTCGCTGAAGGTCCGCTACCGGGACATCGAGGTGGGGCTCGATTTCGAGCCCGAACCGGGTCTCGCCGACAACGGCGACCTCGAACACGATCTGCAGGCGCTGCTGGAACTGGCGGGACACGCGGCGCGGGCCGCGGACACCGCGCTGCTGCTGTTCGTCGATGAACTGCAATACGTCGAACAGGAGCAGCTCGCCGCGCTGATCACCGCCCTGCATCGGGCCGCCCAGCAGCAGGTGCCGGTGATGCTGATCGGCGCCGGGCTGCCGCAGCTGCCGGGCAAGATGGGGCGCGCCAAGTCCTACGCCGAGCGGCTGTTCGACTTTCCCCAGATCGGCCCGCTGGACACGGACGCTGCGCGGCAGGCCATCGAGGTGCCCGCGCGCCGGCTGGACGTCGCCTTCGAGCCCGCCGCGGTCGCGCGCATCGTGCGCGAGACGCAGTGCTATCCCTACTTCCTGCAGGAATGGGGCAAGCACGCGTGGGACGTGGCGCCGCGCTCACCGGTCACCGCCGGCGATGTGGAACGCGCGTCCGCGGAAACCGTCGCCGCGCTGGACGAGAGCTTTTTCCGCGTGCGCTTCGATCGCCTCGCCACGATGCAGAAACGCTACCTGCGGGCCATGGCGGAACTCGGTCCGGGGCCGCACCGCTCGGGCGACATCGCCGACGTCCTGCAGCGCAGGGTCACCTCGCTGGGGCCGCTGCGCAACCAGCTCATCGCCAAGGGCATGGTCTGGAGCCCCAGCCACGGCGACACCGCCTTCACCGTGCCCATGTTCGATGCCTTCATGAAGCGCATCCTGCCGGGCGCGGACTGGCGCCGTGGCTGAGCCTGCGCCCGGCGCCGGCCTCGCCGGGATCTACAACGCCCGCGTGCTCGCGCCCGATCTCGCCACCTCCGGCCAGCCGGACGCGGGCGAGCTGGCCCTGATCGCCGCGGCGGGCTACCAGACCGTCATCAACCTGGCGTTGCACGAGGCCGCATACGCGCTGGCCGACGAGGCCGGCACGCTGCGCGCGCTGGGCCTGGATTACGTGCATATCCCGGTGTCCTTCGAGGCACCCACGCGACGCGATCTCATGCGGTTCTACGCCGCGATGGACGCCAGCACGGGCCGCCGCCGCTGGGTGCATTGCGCGGCCAACAAGCGCGTGTCGGTGTTCGTGGGCCTGTGGCTGCACCAGTGCCGCGGCGTGCCGCGCGACGTGGCTTTCGCGCTGCAGCGGGACCTCTGGCAGCCGGATGCGGTGTGGGCGCGTTTCATCGACGACATGCTGGCCGCACCGTCCGGCTGACGCGCATGTGTCACCGCGCCGGCGTAGCATGCGCGCACCTTCACGCGGAGCGCCGCGCATGCCCACTCCCGAGCTGACCTTCTACACCAACCCCAAATCGCGCGGCCGCATCGTGCGCTGGATGCTGGAGGAAACCGGCGTGCCCTATGCCACGGAGGTGCTGGAGTACGGCACCAGCATGAAGGCGGCGCCCTACCTCGCCATCAATCCGATGGGCAAGGTGCCGGCCATCCGGCATGGCGACACCGTGGTCACCGAGTGCGCGGCCATCTGCGCCTATCTCGCCGATGCCTTCCCGCAGGCCGGGCTGGCGCCGCCGCCGCACAGTGCCGCGCGCGGTCCCTACTACCGCTGGCTGTTCTTCGCCGCCGGCCCGCTGGAAGCGGCCTGGACCAACCGCGCGCTGGGCGTGGTGGTGCCGCCGGAGCGCAGCGTCATGGTCGGCTACGGCTCGTTCGAGCAGGTGCTGGACACGCTCGAGGCCGCCATCGGCGAGCGCGCCTATCTGGCGGGCGACCGCTTCAGCGCCGCCGATGTCTACGTCGGCTCGCAGCTGGGATTCGGCATGCAGTTCGGCATGATCGACAAGCGCCCGGCCTTCGCGCGCTACTGGGAGGGCCTGGCATCGCGGCCGGCCAAGCGCCGCGCCGAGGAGATCGACGGCGCGATGGGTTAGATCGCGACGATCTCGACCGCCCGTACCGCTGGATCCCGGCTCGGCCCTGCGGGCCGTCCGGGATGACATCAAAAGTCAAAGAGTGCGCCGTCCGGGATGACGTACCGGCTCGGCGCTGCGCGCCGTCCGGAATGACGTCAGAAGAAGGGTGCGCCGCCCTTTTTTTGCTGTCATCCCCGGGCGCGCGCAGCGCGAACCGGGGATCCAGCGGCTCTCGCGCAGCGCTCGTCCAGATCCCAGCACGCCGCGCCGCTCACAGCTCGCGCAGCGCCACGCTGACCGGCACGCGCGCGGCGCGCAGCGCGGGAAAGATGCCGCCGAGGAAGCCGATGGCCAGCGCCCACTTCAGGCCCTGCACCAGCAGCGCCGGGCTGACGTGGAACTGGAACACCACCTGGCTGAAGTCGGCGCCCAGCGTGCTGACGGTGTAGCCGTTGAACAGCAGCCAGGCGATGGCGCCGCCCAGCACACCGCCCAGCAGCGCCAGCAGCAGCGTCTCCAGCAGCACCGCCAGCACCACCGGCAGGCCGCCGAAACCGATGGCGCGCAGCGTGGCGATCTCGCGGCCGCGCGCGCTGATCGCCGCGTACATGGTGTTGAGCGCGCCGAAGACGGCGCCCAGTGCCATGATCACCCCCACGCTGATGCCGACGATGCGGATCACCTTGGTCAGCCCTTCGGACTGCGCCGCGTAGTAGGCGCGCGTGGTCTGCGCCATCACGTGCAGTTGCGGGTTGGACTGCAGCGCGGCCTTGAGCATGGCGAAATCGGCGGGCTTGGCCAGGCGCACGATCACCGATGAAAATCCGGCGCGGCGGTAGGTGCTGGACACGGTATCGGCATCGGCCCACAGCTCGGAATCGTGCGCGTCATCGCTGCGGAAGACGCCCACCACCTTCCACGGCTGCCGGCCCAGACGCACGGTGTCGCCCAGACCCAGCCCGGCGAACTGGCGCTCGGCACCACGACCCACCACCAGCTCGCGCAGGCCGGGAGTGAACCAGTGCCCGGCGACCAGACGCACGCGGCCGTGCACCTGCCGCGCCAGTGTGCCGACGCCGCGCAGCTCGACGTTGGTGTCGGACGAGCTACCGCGTTTGGGCAGGTTCACCACCACCACCAACTCGGGCGAAACCAGCGGCACGCCGCGGGCATCGCGCGCGATGCCCGGCGCCTGCGCGACCAGGGTGGCGTCGCCGCGGGTCATGCCCGAAGCCAGCTCGCCGGTGGCACCGGCACGCAACACGATGGCGGTGTCGTTGCTGCCGGTGGCACGCAGGGTCTGCGCCAGCCCAGTGCCCATGGCCAGCAGCGCCACCAGCACGCCCACCACGCCGGCGATGCCGACCAGGATCACCGAACTGGCGCCGAGGCGTTGCGGCAGCGTGGCGATACCGGTGCGCGCCACCGCCAGCGCCTGGCGCCCGCGCCGGGTCGCCAGCAGCACCAGCCCGGCCAGTGCGAACAGTCCCAGCAGCAGCCACCAGGGCAGCGCGATCCACAGCACCAGTCCCACGGCCAGCGCCAGCAGCGTCGCGGTGTTGATCAGAAAGCGCATGGTGTCCCTCCTCAGCGCCCGGCCAGCGCGTCGACGATGTTGAGGCGCATGCCACGCAGCGCCGGCAGCGCGCCCACCAGCAACCCGATCAACACCATCAGCCCGAGGCCCAGCAGCCAGCTGTGCCAGCCCAGCGGCGGCAGGGTGATGGCACCGCCGGCCGCGCTGTTGACCGCGGGCAGCAGCAGCGTCGCCAGCACCATGCCCAGCACGCCGCCCAGCACGATGAGCAGCACCGACTCGGCCAGCACCAGCGCCAGCACGGTGCCGTCCTGGAAACCCAGCGTCTTCATCACCGCCAGTTCGGGGATGCGTTCGCGCACCGCCTGTGCCATGGTGTTGCCGGTCAGCAGCAGCAGGGTGAAGAACACCGCCGCCATGATGCCGCCGACGATCAGGCCGATATCGCCGATCTGCTTGGCGAACGACGCCTGGAACGCCTGCTCGGTCTGCGTCTTGGTCTCGTGGTCGGAGTTCTGGCTGAGTGCATCGATGGCCTGTGCCACGCGATTGGCATGCGCAGGGTCGTCTAGATTCACCACGTACCAGCCGACCATGTTTTTCATGTAGGCATTGCCCTCGTCGAAATATTTCCAGTGGAACAGGAACTGCTGCTCGACCGCCTTCAGCTTGGGGTTCTTGGTGGTGAAGATGCCGACGATCTGGAAATTCCAGTCGTTGCCACCGTCCGTGCGCGGAAAGATGCCGGCGATCAGCGGCACGCGCTGGCCCAGCGTCCAGTGGAACTGCCTGGCCAGCGCCGCGCCCACCACCGCGCCATCGCGCGTGTCGGCAAAGGCCTTGGTCTGCGCCGGCGGCAATTCATAGCGATTACGGAACAGGCCCAGATAGTTGCTGCTGACCGCGAAGTTGGGGAAAAACGGCGTCGGGTGCTGGTAGTAGCCGCCGAACCAGTTGGCCCAACCCACCTGCTTGACGCCGGGCACGCGCTGGATGGAATTGAGCAGCGAGATCGGCAACGCCTGCGTGATCGACAGCTTGGAGCTGACGATCATGCGCCCCGAGGACAGTTGATCGCCGGCATTGAACACCGTGCGCACCGCATCGAGCATGCCGAATAGCAGGAACGCCGCCAGCACCGAAAACAGGGTGAACGCGGTGCGCGTCTTGCGCCGCCACAGCGCCGCCCACACCAGCGAGAGATATTTCATGGCTGCGCTCCTTAGGCCGGCCGCGCCGCACGCGCGGCGCCGACCAACTCGCCCTTGTCCAGATGTACGGTGTGCGTGGCGTGTTCAGCGGCGCGCGGATCGTGGGTGACCATGACGATGGTCTTACCGTGCTCGCGGTTGAGCCGCTGCAGCAGGGTCAGTACTTCCTCGGCCGAGGCGCGGTCGAGATCGCCGGTGGGCTCGTCGCACACCAGCAGGGTGGGATCGGTGACGAAGGCACGGGCGATGGCCACGCGCTGCTGCTGACCGCCGGAGAGCTCGCTGGGCTTGTGGCTGGCGCGATCGGCCAGGCCCACCAACTGCAGCGCGATGGCCGCACGCTTGCGCCGCTCGCCGGCCGACAGCTTGGTCAGCAACAACGGCAGCTCCACGTTCTTCTGCGCGCTGAGCATCGGCAGCAGGTTGTAGAACTGGAACACGAAGCCCACGTGTGCCGCGCGCCAGCGCGCCAGCGCCGCGCCGCCCAGCCGGTCGACGCGCTGGCCGCCGATGACGATACTGCCGGCGCTGGGTGTATCCAGCCCGCCGATCAGATTCAGCAGCGTGGTCTTGCCCGAACCCGAGGGACCCATCAGCGCGAAGAAGTCGCCCGCCGCCACGTCCAGGTTCACGCCCTGCAGCACCGGCACGTGCTGCTTGCCGCGCGTGTAGGTCTTGGCCAGATCGCGGATTTCGATCAGCGTGCCGTTCGTCGTGTTCGTCGTGTTCATCGCCTCACTCTCCTCCGCTCGCGGCCACGCGCACCGCCATGCCGGCGCGCAGTGCGGCGCCGGGTTTGAGCACCACCGTGTCACCGGGCGCCAGTGCGCCGGCTACCTGGCGCAGATCGCCGAGGCTGGCCAGCACGCGCACCGGCACTGCCTCGACGCGGCCATCACGCACGCGCCATGCGGCCTTGCCGGCGGCGACGTCGATCAGCGCGGCGACGGGGATCAGCACGCCTTTGGGCGCCGCGCCGGACGTGGCCGCGCGCTCCAGAAAATTCACCCGCACGCCCATGTCGGGCAGGATGCGCGAGCTCTTTTGCAGCAGTGCGACGCGCACCTTCACCGTGGCCTTGGCCTTGTCGGCGGTGGGCACGATGGCGATCACGCGCGCCGGGATGCGCCAGTCGGGATAGGCATCCAGCACCGCCTCGGCGGG
>JAJYTR010000029.1 GCA_021792975.1 Pseudomonadota bacterium
TGGAAGTAATCGGGCTTGCGGATATCCGTGGGCTGCACCGCGTACCTCCACGCCGGAAGCGACGACACGCCCGCCGCACCAGCCGCGCGGGCGAACCCAGCCAAGACGCGGCGAGTCTAGCCTTTCGGCCGCCTGCCGCACGCTGCGCTGCGGCGCGGCAGACGGGGTTGACGCAGATCAAGAGGCGGCTCCCGGCGCCTGCGCAGAATGCCGCACCGGCCGCGCGGCCGCGTCCGGCTGACGGCGCACGCGTCGCCCGCGATGCCCGGAGGCGCCATGAGCGATCCCTACCTGTATCCGGCCTTTCTCGGTCCCTACGGCGAGAACGACACGCTGCTGGAGAAACTGCTGGTCGAGTTCCTGCGCGACCACGTGTACTGGCGGCGCAACGTGCATCCGGAAGATCCGCCGGCCATTCCCACGCGGGCGGCGCAGCAGCCGGATTTCCAGGATTTCGAGGCGCGCCTGCGCCGCGAGCTGCACGCGCTCTCGGCGTCGCTGAAGCGCTCGGTGCCCTTCCACAGTCCGCGCTACCTCGGGCACATGGTCTCCGACCTGCTGCTGCCGGGCCTGGCGGCGCAGATGCTGGCGCTGCCCTACAACCCCAACAACGTCAGCGCCGAGGCCGCGCCGGTCACCATCGACCTGGAGATCCAGGTCGGCCTGCAACTGGCGCGCATGCTGGGTTTCCCGCATGACCCGGCGCAGCCGTACTGCGCGTTCGGGCATCTGACCTCGGGCGGCACGCTGGCCAATCTGCAGGCGCTGCGGCTGGCGCGCGCGCTGAAATGTTTCCCGGTGGCGCTGCGCGCGGCCGCGCCGCCCGGGCTGGATCTGCCCGAGGACGACCGCAGCGCCTACCGGCTGGCGCCGGATGCGTCGATCGCCCTGCTGCAGGCGTGGCAGCACTGGCTGGACGCCCTGGACGCACCCGCGCGCGCCGAATGGAGCCGCCGCCTGGCCGCGGCGCGCATCGAACAGCTGGGCGAAGCACGCTTCTTCGCGCGTCACCCCGAACTCGAGCCCGCGCCGGTGCTGGCGCCGGTGACCGCACATTATTCCTGGAGCAAAGGCCTGAAGATGCTGGGCCTGGGCCGCGACCAGCTGTGGCTGCTGCCCACGCGCGGCATGCGCCTGGACATGCGCGCCCTGGCGCAGACGCTGGCCGAGCTGCGGCGGCGCGGCCAGAGTCCGCTGCTGGCGGTGGCAGTGCTGGGCAGCACCGAGTTCGGCACCCTCGACCCGCTGCACGAGCTGCTGGCGCAGCGCGAGTCCGCTACGGCGCGCGGCGCGGGTTTCGCGGTACACGTGGACGCCGCGTGGGGCGGCTATCTGGCCACGCTGCTGCGCGAGGAAAACGGTGCGCTGCGGCCGCGCGAGGCGGTGGCCGCCGGCTACGCGCGGTTTCCCGCGGCCGGCACCTACGCGGCGCTGGCCGCGCTCGCGGGCGCCGACTCGGTCACCGTGGACCCGCACAAGCTGGGCTACCTGGCCTACGGTGTGGGTGCGTTCGTCTGCCGCGACCAGCGCGGCATGGTGCTGCTGGACGAATCGGCCGACTACGTGTTCGGCCACGAGGACGGCGGCGACTATTCCGCGCGCTTCCGCCAGCTCGGCCGCTACATTCCCGAAGGTTCCAAGCCCGGCGCGATGGCCGCCGCGGCCTGCGTGACGCACCGCGTGATGCCGCTGGACCACGCGCACTTCGGCCGCCTGGTGCGGCAGACCCTGCTGACCTGCGAGGCCTTCGTCGAGCGTGCGCAGCGCTTCGCCGCCGAGATGGCCGGCCGGGTCCACGTGTGCATCCCCTATCCGCCGGAGAGCAACCTGGTCTGCCTGGCGCTGAACCCGGCGGGCAACCGCGACCTCGCCCGCGCCAACCGCTGGCTGCGCACGCTGCTGGAGCCGCTGCGCATGGACCGCGACAGCACCGTGCAGGCGCATGCGTTCTTCACCTCCAGCACCACCCTGCGCGCCGACCTGCTGGGCCGCGACGAACTGCTGCGCGTGCTGGCCGGCCTGCATCTCGACGCGGACAGCCTGCGCGCGGACGCTGCCGATGCCGACCGCCTGCTGATCCTGCGCCACACGCTGATGAACCCGTTCCTGGTCGATCAGGAGAACGGCATCAGTTACATCGACCGCTACTTCGAATACCTGGCCACGCGGCTGGGCGTGCTGCCGACGCCGACCTGAACCGCGCTGCACCGCCCCCTCTCGCGCACGCGCCGCGATCGCGCGAGGATGGAGTCTCCGACCGGGAGTGCGCCATGTTCACGTTCCTGCTGTGGCTGATCCTGCTGGTGCTGTGCTGGCCGCTGGCCCTGCTGGCGCTGGTGCTCTATCCGCTGGTCTGGCTGCTGCTGCTGCCGTTCCGTGTCCTCGGGCTGGCGGTGGGCGGCGTGCTGGCCTTCCTGGCCGCGCTGTTCCTGCTGCCGGCGCGCGTGTTGCGCGGACCGGCATGGCGCTGAGCCCGGAACTCGGCGCCGCCGCGCCGCTCCAAGCGCTGTAGCCACCGGAGCACGAGATGAACGAGGGTCGAGGCTGGGTCTGGGGTGTGGTCGCCGTGATTGCCGTACTGGCCATCGGCGGCTGGGTGTACTGGGCGCACCAGCGCGCGCTGCGCGAAACGCCGCCCGCGGTCGGCATCCGTGCACCCGTCGCCGCCACGGCGCCCGCGCCGACGCACTACCCCGTTCCCGCGGCGCCCGCCGCCGCCGGCAGCGCGGCCGCGCCGCTGCCGGCGCTGCACGACGATGCCGCCATCCTGTCCACGCTGGCGCAACTGCCCGGCGGCGAGACCCTGCGCGCGCTGATGCGGCCGCGGCAGCTGATCCAGCACATCGTCGCCACGATCAACGCGTTGCCCGGACGCACGCTGGGCGACGGCATCGTGCCGGTGCACCGGCCGCGCGGCGGTTTCCTGGTGGATACGCGCGACGGCAGCACCACCATCAGCGCCGCCAACGCCGCGCGCTACGCGCCCTACATGGATGCGATCCGGGCCGTCCCCGCGCATGCGCTGGTGGCCTGGTATGTGCGCCTCTATCCGCTGTTCCAGCAGGCCTACCAGGACCTGGGCTATCCGCACGGCTACTTCAACGACCGCCTGGTGGTGGTGATCGACAACCTGCTGGCCACGCCCGACCGCGCCACGCCGCCCACGCTGATACCCGGCTCGCACGGCACCTGGAACTACGCCGATCCCGCGCTGCAGGGCCTGTCCATCGGCCAGCGCATGCTGCTGCGCGCCGGCGCCGGCGACGAGGCGGCCATCAAGGCCAGACTGCGCGCCATCCGGGCGCAACTGACCGCGCACGGCCCGCGGCACCGGTGAGCCTCAGCCGCGCGCCGCGGCACCGAAAAACCAGTAGCACACCGCGATCGAGGCGACGATGCCGGCGAGATCCGCCAGCAGCGCGCAGCCCACGGTATGACGCACGCGGCGGATGCCCACCGCGCCGTAGTACACCGCGACCACGTAGAAGGTGGTCTCCGTGCTGCCCTGCATCGTCGCCGCCACCAGCGCGGGGAAGCTGTCCACGCCGTAGTGCTTCATGGTCTCGATCAGCATGGCGCGCGCCGCACTGCCGGAGAGCGGCTTGACCAGCGCCGTGGGCAGCGCCGGCACGAAGGCATCGTTCAGCCCGAGTCCGTGCACGGCCAGGCGGATCGCATCCAGCGCGTAGGACAGCGCTCCGGAAGCGCGCAGCGCACCCACCGCGCACAACATGGCCACCAGATAGGGCAGCAGATCGCGCGCGACCGCGAAGCCGTCTTTGGCGCCGTCGATGAATGCCTCGTACACCGGCACGCGCCGGACGGCACCGGCGAGCAGGAACGCCACGATCACGCCGAACAGCACGAGATTGCCGACCAGCGACGAGACGCTGGCCAGCGCCGCCGCCGACAGCGTGGCCAGCAACGCCAGCAGGGTGCCCAGCAGCAGCGCGCCGCCGCCGAGATACGCCAGCGCCACCGGATCCCACAGTTTCAGCCGCTGCACCAGGGCCACGCTGAGCAGGCCGGTCAGGGTGGAGGCGCTGGTGGCGATCAGGATCGGCAGGAACACCAGCGTCGGATCGGCCGCACCCTGCTGCGCGCGGTACATGAAGATGCTCACCGGCAGCAGGGTCAGCGAGGAGGCGTTGAGCACCAGGAACAAGATCTGCGCGTTGCTGGCGGTGTCGCTGCTGGGATTGAGCTCCTGCAGTGCACGCATGGCGCGCAGGCCAATCGGCGTGGCGGCATTGTCCAGACCGAGCACGTTGGCGGCGAAGTTCAGCGTGATCAGGCCGATCGCCGGATGCTCCGCGGGCACCTCGGGCATCAGGCGGCGGAACAGCGGGCCCAGCGCGCGCGCCAGCCGCTCGACCAGCCCGGCGCGCTCGGCGATGCGCAGCAGGCCCAGCCACAGGGTGAGGGTGCCAAACAGCAGCAGCAGCACCTCGACCGACAGCCTGGCCATCGCGAACTGGCTGTCGACGATGGCCGCGAACACCAGCGCGTCTCCGCCCAGCGTCCAGCGCGCCAGTGCGGCCAGCGCCGCGGCAAGAAAGAATCCCAGCCAGAGTCGGTTGAGCATGCGCGCAGGCCGCTGCGCCGCCGGTGGCGCCGGGCGATGCTAGCAGCGCTTCAGACCGCCGCGCGGCGCAGCCGCAGCAGCGCGGCCGCGATCAGGGCGATGCCGGCCAGCTCGATGCGGCCCGGCCGCTCGTGCAGGATCAGCCAGGCCAGCAGCACGCCCATCAGCGGAATCGCCAGGCTGGTGAGGCCGGCCACCTGCGCCGGCAGCCGGCGCACCACCAGCAGCCACATCGACCAGCCCAGCCCCGAGGCCAGCAGCACGTTGTAGGCCAGGGCGCCCAGCAGCGGCGCGCTCCACTGCACCGGCGGCTGCGGGATCACCGCGGCCAGCAACACCAGCAGCAGCGTGCCGTACAGCATCTGCCAGGCGCTGACCCCCAGCAGGCTCTGCTGCGGGTACCGCTCGAACAGCCGCTTGGCGAGCACCGTCCCGGTGCCCCAGCTCAGACCGCCGGCCAGCGCCAGCAGCACACTGGGCAGCGTCCCCACGCCGCGCCAGGGCGCGATCACCAGCAGCAGCCCGGCGGCGGCCAGCGCGGTGGCCTGCCACTGCCGCGCGTTGGGCCGCGCGCCCAGCAGCGGCCAGGCCAGCGCCAGCGCCCAGAACGGCATGGTGTAGGCCAGCAGCGCGGTCTTGCCGGCGCCGCCGCGGACCAGCGCCCACTGCACCAGCGCCTGGAAGCCGGCGGTCTGGGTCAGGCCGATGCCCAGCGTCGGCCAGAACGGCGGCGGCGGCGGCCGCTCGCGCCGCGCCAGCAGCAGCAGGAACAGCACCGCGCTGCCGCCGACATAACGCAGCGCCGAAAAGGTGAACGGCCCGGCATAGGCCAGGGCCTGCTTCATCACGATCCAGTTGTAGCTCCAGATCAGGCTGAGCGCCGCCAGCGCCGCCCACGCGCCGCGCTGCGATTCCGGCGCGCGTGCGCTCAAAGGCCGAACGCCGACAGATTGCGCTCGAGCATGTACAGCGCCGTCAGCGCCACGATGCCGGCGAAAATCCGGTTCAGCGCCTGCTTGTTGCGGCCCAGCCGCGTGGCCAGCCGCGCGCCCAGCCAGCCGCCCAGCACGCCGCCGCCGATGTACAGCGCGGCGACGCGCGCGTCCAGCAGGCCCGACCAGGCGTAGCTGAGCGCGGTGGCCATGCCGAAGGTTCCCACCGAGAACAGCGACGTGCCGATGGCGGCGAGGATCGGCATGCCGGTGGCCAGCATCAGGCCGGGCACGATCAGGAACCCGCCGCCGATGCCGAAGAATCCCGACAGCAGCCCGGCGGCGGCGCCCACGCCGACCAGCCACAGCATCTCCATGCCGGCGGAACGGTGCCGGGCATCGCCGCCGCCGGCGCGCGGGCGCGCCATCCGCCAAGCCACCACCAGCATCAGGATCGCGAACAGAAACAACAGCCTGTGACCGTCGACCGCCTTGCCCAGCTGCGAGCCCAGCAGCGCCGCCGCGGCGCCGACCATGGCGAACGCGATGCCGGGCCGCCAGCGCACGTTGCCGGCGCGCGCGTGCGGAACCAGATTGAGGTAGGCGTTGACCGACACCGCCAGCGCAGTGGTGCCGATCACCACGTGCGGGTCGGGATAGCCCACCACGTACAGCAGCAGCGGCACCGCCAGGATCGAGCCGCCACCGCCGATCAGGCCCAGCGAGAAACCGACGGCCGCGCCGGAGAGGATGGCCAGCAGATCCTGCAGCGGGGTCAGTTCGACCATCATCCACCTGCCCGTGACGATGCGGGCGGGCCCGCATGAATATCAGCCATGGCTCATGTGACTGGCACCGCCGCCGATGGTTCCGCGCCCGCGGCGCACCGCACATTCAGGCGGCGCGGGCGAACACCGCCTTCAGATAGCGCCCTTCCGGCGCGTCGATGCGCCAGGCGTGATCGGGCGCGGCACCCCCCACGTGCAGCACCTGCAGCGTGCGTCCGGCCAGCGCCGCGGCGCGGCGCAGGGCTTCGAGGAAATCCGGCTCGCTCACCACGCCGGTGCAGGAGCAGCTCAGCAGCAGGCCCTGCGGCGCCAGCACGCGCAGCGCCAGCGTGTTCATCGCCACGTAGGTGCGCAACGCCTGCTCGCGCCGCGCGGCATCGCGCGTCAGCCGCGCCGGGTCCAGCACCACGGTATCCCAGCGCCGGCCCTGCGCCAGCGCCTGTTGCAGATACTCGAACAGGTCCGCCGCGACGAATTCCGCCTGCAGTCCGTTGCGCGCAGCGTTGGCGCGCGCCAGATCCAGTACCGCGGCATCCAGATCCACGCCGGTGGCCGCGCAGCCCGCGTGCGCGGCATTGAGCGCGAAGCCGCCGCTATGGCAGCACAGATCCAGCATCGCACCGCGCGCCCACGCACGCAGCCGCGCGCGATTCTCCCGCTGGTCGACATAGAACCCGGTCTTGTGGCGGCTGCCGGGCCGCACGGTGAAGCACAGGCCGTGCTCGTGGATCTCGCGCGGCGCCGGTGCCGGCAGCGGCGCGCAGTCGAAGCTTTCCTGCTTCTGCACGTGCGCTTCGGCGAAGTGGTACAGCGCGGCGCCGGGATGACGCGCGCGCAGCGCATCCTCGATCGCCGCACGCAGGCGCCACATGCCGGCGGCGAAGTACTCGATCACCAGCAGGTCGGCGTAGCGGTCCACGACCAGCCCGGGCAGGCCATCGCCCTCGGCATGCACCAGCCGCACGGCGGCCTCGCGTCCGGCCAGCCCCAGCCGCTCGCGCAGCGCGCACGCGGCCTCGATCCGCGCGGCCAGCCACGGCTCGTCGATGCGCTCGCCGGCGTCGCGCGTCAGCACGCGCAGGCCGATGCGCGCGTGGCCGTTCCAGAAGCCGCGCGCCAGGAAGCGGCCCTGGGCATCCACCACGTCGGCCACGCTGCCGGGGGCCAGCCTCGCCGGCGCCTCCAGTGCGCGGCGGAACAGCGCCGGGTGCTGCGGCAGACGCGGCGCCAGCAGGCGTACCTGCGGGTAGGCCGCCTCGTTCATCGCCGGCCGAGCTTCAGCAGCAGGAAGAAGACCAGCGCCAGGAAATTGATGCCGAAAAACCAGTGCGCGCCGGCACCGAAGTACAACTGCCAGCCGATATCCGGCACGCGCACGCCGAAGCTCCAGTGGCCGTGGCGTGCAATGCCGAACGCCGCCACGGCACCGGCATGCCAGCCGTAGCTCAGCCAGGGCGTGCCCAGGATGGGCGCCTGCGCTAGCTGCAGCCACTGCGACCACGTGCGACCGCGCGCATCGCCGGCGATCAGCCAGACCCCGGCCAGCAACGTCAGCAGAAACAGCAGCGCGCCCAGCAGCAGCAGGGCCAGCCACAGCGGCTCGCGCACCAGCAGGGCGCGGCCGGTCAATTCGAACAGGCCCCAGAAACCACCGGCCACCTGCACGATGCCGATCAGGCGTTGGATCATCGAGGACATGCCGGACTCCGTCAGGGCGGGCCATGATAAAGCCGCGCGGGGCCGTCTTCATGCGCGGCCCGCGCGCACCGCTCACCGCGGTGCCGCGCCGCGCTAGAGTGCGCGGGATGGAGATGCGGAGCGGGCGGGTCATGCCGTGGCTGGGGCTGGTGGTGCTGGTTGCCGGAATCGGAATCATGGCCGTGCTGCAAAGCCCGGGCGCGCTCGCCCTGGGCCTGCTGCTAAGCCTGGTCGGCGCCTGCTGGGCGGTGCTGGCGCTTGCGCAGGCGAGGATCCGCACGCGCGCACGCGACGAGGTGCTCACCGCGGCCCAGATCGCCGCGCTGCGGCCGCGTTTCGATCCGCGCGCGGCCGCAGCGCCGCCGCAACCCACTGGCGCGCATCGACCGGATGGCGGGTGACCGCGCGGATCGTGGTTCCGCGCGGCCGCGATCCACGGACGGACCGGACCGGCCGGCGCTGAACGGCGTGGACGCGATGCCCCCGGTGCGCTGCTGGCTGGCCCCGTGGCCCGGGCGCGCGGACGGCTGGCGCTGGGTCCACGCCACCCTGGCGCAGGCGTTGCGGTGGCCCGCCGACGCGCTGCCTGTCCACCGCGACGCGCGCGGCAAGCCACGGCTCGGTGCGCCGCTGCGCGACTGGCACTTCAGCCTCACCCACAGCGGCCCGTGGGCGTTGCTGGCCCTGGCGCGGGACCGCCCCGTGGGGGCGGATCTCGAGCGGCTGCGTCCGCGTCAACGCCTGCTGCAATTGGCTCGGCGCCATTTCACCGCGGCCGAATACGCCACGCTGCGGTCCCTGCCCGCGCCGCGGCGGCTGCCGGCGTTCTACCGGCTGTGGACCGCCAAGGAGGCCGTGCTCAAGGCCCACGGTGCCGGGCTGGCCTATGGCTTGGGCCGCGTGGGCATGGCCTGGGACGGTGAAGACTGGCAACCGGCGCGATTCGAAGGGGTG
Organism: Pseudomonadota bacterium; assembly: GCA_021792975.1. Lineage (GTDB taxonomy): Bacteria > Pseudomonadota > Gammaproteobacteria > Xanthomonadales > Rhodanobacteraceae > Metallibacterium. Next base: position 8,958 of record JAJYTR010000029.1, read on the forward strand.
CTGGGGCCCGCTTCGCGCTGGCGGCTGTGCCGTCTGCAGTTGCCGGCGCCTTTGATAGGAGCAATCGCGGCAACCTCATCCGAACTATCGGTTGCATCGATCGAATGCCTGGCCCCGGCGCTGCCGGCGCCATGAATGGGTGGCCGCAGCAGAGTGCGGGCGGAACTTTGCCGTCCCCCGCCGGTCCGATGGGGTGCATCTCCTGCCGTGACACGACCGTTCGAGGTTTTCGGTTCAACACGGATTGCAAGCGCGCCGCCGGCGCGCTTTTTTTTGGTTCTTCACCCAAGTCCGGGGCATGCTGGCGCATCCGCAGGAGATCACGCCATGCCCCACCTCAGCGTCAACGTCAACAAGATCGCCGTGCTGCGCAATTCGCGCGGCGGTGCGCTGCCCTCGGTGACGAGGGCGGCAGCCATCTGCATCGAGGCGGGCGCACAGGGCATCACCGTGCACCCCAGGCCTGATCTGCGCCACATCCACCCCGCGGATGTCGCCGCGCTGTCCGCGCTGTGCCGCGGGCAGGCCGAATTCAATATCGAGGGCAACCCGTTCGCACCTGCGCGCGGCGCCTATCCCGGGCTATTCGAACTGGTCCGCGCCGCGCGCCCCGACCAGGTGACCCTGGTGCCGGACGCGGACGCCCAGATCACCTCGGATCACGGTTTCATGCCCGCCAGCGACGCGGCACGTCTGCAACCGCTGGTCGAGGCATTGCGCCGCCATGCCGGACGCGTGTCGGTGTTCCTCGATGCCGGCACGGTCGATCTGCACGCGCTGGCTGCGCTGGGCGTCGGCCGGATTGAGATCTATACCGGCCCCTATGCGGCGGCATTCAGCGCCGGATCCCCCGCAGAGGCGCTGCAGGCCTGCGCACGCAGCGCCGCTGCCGCGCTCGCTGCGGGCCTGGGCGTCAATGCCGGACACGATCTCGACCAGACCAACCTGCCGGCGTTATGCGCAGCACTGCCGCGCCTGGACGAAGTGTCGATCGGCCACGCACTGATCGGCGAGGCGCTCTACGACGGGCTGGCACCAACCGTGCGCAACTACCTCAGGCTGCTGCGGAGCACGACCGGCGGCGCTCCCTGAAATGCCACGGGCACCTCGCGGTGCCCATGCGCCGAATCGCTCGCTCGGGCGGTGCCCGGAGCCGTTCGCTCACTGCCCCAGGTCGGTGTTCTCGAAACCGATCTTCTCCAGCCCCGCGCCCTTGGCATCGGCCAGCACAGTGGCGACGTTCTGGTACTCGACGTTGGGCGAGGCGTTGATCCGCAGTTCCGGTTGCGGCTTTTTCAACGCGGTGACGGCGAGCTGCGCTTTCAGTTCGGCCTCGGTCACCGGCAGGCTGTTCCACAGCACGCTGCCGTCCGCGCGGATCCGCAGTTTGATCGGTTCCGGCGGATTCAGCGGCGGCTGCACGTTGCGGTTGGGCTGCGGCAGATCGATGCGGATGCGGTGGGTCAGCATCGGCGCGGTGATCATGAAGATGATCAACAGAACCAGCATCACGTCCACCAGAGGCGTGACGTTGATTTCCGCCATCGGGCTGCTGCCGGAGCTGCCGCTGTTGCTGCTGAAAGCCATTGCTTGCTACCTCATCGGATGCGCGGACCTGCGCCCGCGCACGCTCAGTTCTTGCCCGTGGTGATGAAGCCGATCTTGATGATGCCCTGCTGTTTGGCATCGGCCAGGATGCGCGAGATCTCCTTGAACCGGATCGACTTGTCCGCTCGCAGGTGGATCTCCGGCTGCGGGTTCTTGGCGGCTTCCACCGCGAAGCGCGCGCGCAGTTCGGCCTCGGTCACCGGCGAGTCGTTCCAGAACATCGCCCCCGCGTTGTTGACGGCCAGATCGATCGACTGGCTCTTTTCCGCGGGATTGGTCACCGGTGCGGCGGTGGGCAGCTCGACCTTGATCTTGTGCGCCGCCAGGGGCGCCGTGATCATGAAGATGATCAGCAGCACCAGCATCACGTCCACCAGCGGAGTGACGTTGATCTCGGACATCGGGGCGCCGCTGTTGGCGCCCGCTCCACTGCTCATGGCCATGATGCGAGACTCCGGGTTCGCCGCTTACTTCTTGGCCGCCGCCGACATCTCGCCCACGCGGGCGCCGGTGGCGAAGAAGTCGTGCAGGTCGTGCGCGAACTCGTCGAACTTGGCGTAGGTGACGCGGTTCATGCGCACGAAGAAGTTGTAGGCGAACACGGCGGGGATCGCGGTACCCAGACCGATGGCGGTCATGATCAGCGCCTCACCCACCGGTCCGGCGACGGCACCGATGTCGGCCTGACCGGAAGCGCCGATGCGGATCAGGGCATGATAAATGCCCCACACCGTACCCAGCAGACCGACGAAGGGGGCGGCGGAACCGACCGTGGCCAGCAGGGTCAGGCCGGTCTCGAGCCGCATGCTCTCGCGGGCCACCGCCTGGCGCAGCGCGCGGTCGACGAACTCGGAACGGCTGAGCGTCTGTGCCATGGCACCACCTTCGGACTTCTGGTGATGCGCGGCGGCCTGGGCGCAATCGAGCGCGATCTTGGAGAACGGCTCGGTATCCGGCTGCGCTTCCATGGCGCGGATGGCGTCCTGCGGTGATGGCGTATGCCAGAACGCGTCGATGACCTTGTTCATGCGCGAACGGATGGCGGCGTTCTTCAGCAGGTTGATGATGATGTAGTACCAAGACAGCACCGACATCACCACCAGCACGACGAAGACCAGCCAGCCCAGCCAGTCGAAGTTGTGGATCAATTGATCGAACCCGGCCTGCTGGAGCGCATGGGCGTTGGCGTTGCCGCCGAGCGTCGGCATCGGTGCGCCGGGGACGGAGGGGGCAGCCGTCTGGGCGGCCGAGGACGAGGTGGAGGCTTCTTGCAGCATGGCACTACCCTTTGAGCAAACGTGGACAGGTTCGGTCAGAAACCGAGATCGCTAAGCTTGAACTGGACCGGCACTTTCACCCAACCGCCGACGGGTCTGCCATCCCTGCTGCCGGGGTTGAACTTCCATTTGCGCGCCGCTTCGATGGCGGCACGATCAAGGTCACGGTAGCCGCTGGACTGGTCGATCTTGACGTCCAGCACGGAACCGTCGGACGCGACCAGCACAAGCAGATAGACCGTGCCCTGCTGATGCTGGCGGATCGCCGAAATCGGGTACTTCGGCGGCTTCCGGTTGTTGTAAGAAATGTCCTGGCTGGGCGCGATGTCGACCGGTGCAGCCGGCGGCGCCGGCGGCGCCGGGGTGGCCGCAACGGACATGATCGACTGTTCCGCGACCGGCGGCGGCGGTGCCGGCGGCGGCGGCATCGGCGGCGGCTTGATCGTCTGGATCACCTTCGGCGGCGGCGCCTTGGGCGGGACCGGCGGCGGTGGCGGCGGCGGCGGCGGCGGCGGCGGCGGCTGGATAAATTCCACCTGCACGATCTTTTCCTTGGGCTTCTCCTTGGCCTGCGGCGGCGCTGCCGGAGAGAGCATCATCAGGATCGCGCCCGTGTGGATCGCGATCGCACCGGCCAGCGCCCACGTGCGCTTCCAGTTGAATCGGGTTGCCCCGGTTTGAAGGTTACTCGACGCCATCAGTCAACCACAAAAGTGCTGGAATGCTTCACACCGGGCCCGGCGTCGCGCGCGGCATGACGCAGGGAATTGAAGCGCGCCACAGTACACGAGAATCGCGATCGTGTATAGCGCGCATTCAGCTTTTTACAGGCCCGGACCGGGTGCCTGCTTACTTTTTCCGGGCGTGCAACTGCTTGAGGATCTTCTGCGCAGCTGCGCGGGTCTCGGGGTCCTGTTCCGCTTTGCGGAAAGCCGCAATGGCGCCGGCGCGGTCCTTCAAGGAGAGATCGGCGTTTCCGATGAGTGCCCAGGCCGCACCCACACGCTTCACGCCCCTCTTCAGCGCAGTCTGCATCAGGCTGCGGCCCGCGGAGAATTTCTGGTCCTGGATCAGCAGTTGGGCACGCAAGAAGTCTAGTTCGCCGTTCTTCGCGTACGGCGAGCCCTTGGCCCAGGCGGCCGTGGCCTTGTCCTGATCGCCGGCGACGTAATAGGCATCGCCCAGCAGCTTGTAGGGCTCATAGCCGGGCTGGATGGCCTTCTTGGCGAGCCCTTCCTGCAGGGTCTGCGCCGCCTGCAGGGCGTTGGGCTTGGGATCCTGCTGGTTCTGGCCGATGTAGATGTACATCTTGGCCAGATTGAGGTAGTCCTGCTCGGTGGTGTAGAGGCCGCGCGCCTTGGCGTCGGCCATGACCTTCAGCGCCTTGTCGGGCTCCTTGGCCTGCAGATAGATGTTGACCAGGTTCTTGACGGCGCTCTTGTCGTTGGGATTCTTGGCGACCACCGCTTCCTCGATCTTGGCGGCCTCGGCGTAATCGTTCATGCCGGCGTAGCTGGCCATCAGCAGCTGGTTCCAGGACTCTGGCGCATCGGGCTTGAGCGCCAGCGCCTGCTTCATCGCCTGCACCGCCTGCGGATACTGGTTGAGGCGGTAGTAGATGTTGCCTTCGAGGGCGTACGCCTGGCCGCTCTGTTTGCCGCCCTCGGTCATCCACTTCTGCAGTGTGGCCAGCGCCGGCTGCCACTGCTCGTCCTGTGCCTGCACCTGGGCAATGGTGAGCATGGTGTTGAAGTAGTCGTCGTTGGGCAGCGAGTTGAGATCCAGCGCCTGCTGCAGCAGCGGAATACCGGCCTTGGCGTCGCCGCCGTTGATCTTCATTTGCGCCAGCCCGCGCAGGGCCATGGCTTTGGCGTACTTGCTGTCGGAATCCTTGAGAACCTTGTCCAGCAGCTTGCTGGCCTTGGCGTCGTCGCCGCTGTTGAGGGCATTGAAGCCGTTCTGCAGCATCTTCTGGTCGCGCTCGCTGCGCAGATCGATGCGCGGCGACTCGCGCTTGGCGTTGGGATACTCCGGCGCTTTCTTGTCGGCGGCCTGCGCCGACACGAAGCCCACCGCCAGGAAGGCGGCCAGAAGAACCAGAAGAGCCTTGGGTAGAGCACGAACGTTCATGCGGACCTCGTGGGGGAGAGGACGGCGCGTCCTGCGCAGGTGAACACCAAGCGTAACGGCTGGGCGCGCGTGAGCCAAGCTGCGCCGCGGCACGCGGCCAGTGCATACGATTGTACCGGCGGCGGCCCGGCGCCGTCGCGCAAACATCCGCCTGGCATGCGGGTCCACTCGCCCTGCCTGCGGAAGCGCCGCCGGAATGCAGGCGTCCTGCCCGTCTCAGACGTCGAGGTTGGCCACTTTGAGCGCGTTGGATTCGATGAACTCGCGACGCGGCTCCACCGCCTCGCCCATCAGCATGGCGAAAACGCGGTCGGCGTCGATGGCGTCTTCGACGCGCACCTGCAGCAGGCGGCGCGTTTCCGGGTTGACGGTGGTTTCCCACAACTGCTCGGGATTCATCTCGCCCAATCCCTTGAAACGCTGGATCTGGCGACCCTTGCGCGCTTCCTCGAACAGAAAGGCACGCGCCTCGCGCAGGCTGCGAACCGCGGCTGTGGCACCGCCACGGCGAATCGATGCGCCTGGTTCGATCAGGCCGTGGGCCGCACGGCTGAGGTCGAGGATGGGCCGGAATTCGCCGCTGGTGAACAACCCGCGGCCCAGGCTCCAGGTGTGCGCCAGGCCATGTTGGCTGCGCGTGAGCAGTAGGGTTGGTCCGTGCTCCCCCGGCTGCACGGCCAGGCTGTAGCGGGCACGGCCCAGCCCCTCGCCATTGAGCCCCGCGACCAGTGCATCGGCCCAGTGTTGCAGCGCAGCATCGTTCTGCCAGAGTGTTTCGTCGAACGGCGGATGCTCGAACAGGGCTTCGAGCACTTTCATGTCGCATCGTACACTGAGACGCGACAGCGCATCTTCGGCCTGTTGCCATTGCCGCAGCAGTCTCTCCAGCGCCTCGCCGCGGATCGGCGGCGCGCCGGCGGCGGGCATCAGTTCGGCGCCTTCCACGGCACTGGCCAGCAGGTAGGTGTTGAGCGCCGCATCGTCCTTCAGGTACAGCTCCTGCTTGCCCTGCTTCAGTCGGTACAGGGGCGGCAGGCCGATGTAAACGTGGCCGCGTTCGATCAACTCGGGCATCTGGCGGTAGAAGAACGTCAGCAGCAGCGTGCGGATGTGCGAGCCGTCCACGTCCGCGTCGGTCATGATGATGATGCGGTGGTAGCGGAGGCGGTCGGGGTTGTACTCGTCCTTGCCGATGCCGCAGCCCAGTGCAGTGATCAGCGTGCCGACCTCGGCGCTGCCCAGCATCCGGTCGAAGCGCGCCTTCTCGACGTTGAGGATCTTGCCCTTCAGCGGAAGCACGGCCTGGTTCCTGCGATTGCGTCCCTGCTTGGCGCTGCCGCCGGCGGAATCGCCTTCCACCAGAAACAGCTCCGACAACGCCGGGTCTTTCTCCTGACAATCGGCCAGCTTGCCGGGCAGGCCGGCGATGTCGAGCGCGCCCTTGCGGCGCGTCATCTCGCGTGCCTTGCGCGCCGCCTCGCGGGCACGCGCGGCATCCACCACTTTGCCGGCAATGGTGCGCGCGTCGGCCGGATGTTCGAGCAGGAATTCCTCGAGCGTCTGACTGACGCCCTGCTCGACCACCGTCTTCACCTCGCTGGAAACCAGCTTGTCCTTGGTCTGCGAGGAGAACTTGGGGTCCGGCACCTTGACCGAAAGCACCGCGATCAGGCCCTCGCGCATGTCATCGCCGGAAAGCTGCACCTTGGCGTTTTTGGCCAGATTCTCGCGTTCGATGTACTGCGTGAGCGTGCGCGTCAGCGCGGCACGGAAGCCGGTGAGATGGGTGCCGCCATCGCGCTGCGGGATGTTGTTGGTGTAGCAGTACACGCCTTCCTGGTAGGCATCGGTCCACTGCAGCGCGACTTCGACCTCGATACCCTCCACCGCAAAGCGCAGGCTGATCACGTTGGGGTGCAGCGGCGTCCTCAGCTCCGCCAGATGCTGCACGAACGCGCGGATGCCTCCGGCGTAGGCGAAAACGTCCTCGCGCTCCTGGCCGGGGCGGCGGTCGACCAGTTCGATGCGCACCCCGGAATTGAGAAACGCCAGCTCACGCAAGCGTTTGGCGAGAATCTCGTAGTGAAACTCGGTGGTCGAGAAGACTTCGGTGCTGGGCAGGAACCGCACCGTGGTGCCGCGCCGGCTGCTGGCCTCCTCCCGGCGCAGGGCGAACAGCGGCTCGCCCATGCGGTACTCCTGGCGGTATGCGTGTCCTTCGCGGTGGATCTCCAGCCACAGGTGTTCGGACAGGGCGTTGACCACTGAAACCCCGACGCCGTGCAGGCCGCCCGAAACCTTGTAGGCGTTGTCGTCGAACTTGCCGCCGGCGTGCAGCACGGTCATGACCACTTCGGCGGTGGAGCGGCCCTCTTCCGGATGGATGCCCACCGGAATGCCGCGGCCGTTGTCCTCGATGCTGATCGAACCGTCTTCGAGCAACTCCACGCGGACGCGGTCGCAGTGCCCGGCCAGCGCTTCGTCAATGGCGTTGTCCACCACCTCGAAGACCATGTGGTGCAGGCCGGTGCCGTCATCGGTGTCGCCGATGTACATCCCCGGGCGTTTGCGTACCGCCTCCAGTCCTTTGAGCACCTTGATGCTGCTGACGTCGTACTGCTGTGCCGGTTCGTTCATGCCGATGGATGCACCGCGCCGCAGGCGCTGGATGTGAAAGTCTAGCAGTTGCCTGCTTGGCCCGCGGGGCAGGCTGCACCGTTCAGGCCGCCCGGATCCGGCCATGTTCCACGTGGAACACGCGGGCGCCGCATAGCGGCACGGCCAGGGGCTGGACGCTGGTGATCCAGGCTTGTGCAGCACAACCCTCGATCTGGCGGATGACCGTCGAGAAATGCCCGGTATCGAGCTCGGAAGCCAGGTCGTCGAGGAGCAGTACGGGCGCATCGCCATGCGTCTCGCGGTGCAGTTCGAACTGCGCCAGCAGACTAGCCAGCGCGATCAGCTTAGCCTGCCCGCCGGAGAGATGGTGCCGGTCGGGTGCCCGTGCGAACACCACGTGCCAGTCGGCCCGATGCGGTCCCGGGCGCGTGTATCCCGCAGCCCGGTCCCGCTGCCGCTGCGCGCGCAGCACTTCGGCCAAAGGGTGCGCTGCCGGCCAGCCGCGCTGGTACTGCAGCTCCATCGCGCCCAGTTCGGGCAGCCAGTGCTGCAGATAGCCTTCCAGATACCGGCGCCATTGCTCCAGATACCGGCTGCGCAACCGATCCAGTTGCTGCGCAGCGGCGTCCATGCTCTCCTCCCAGGCCGCCAGATGGCTGGCCCGGGCGGCCTGGCGCAAGCCGGCATTCCGCTGCGCGAGGGCACGGCGGTAGCGCTGCCAGTACGGCAGGAATCCGGGTTCCACGTGGAACAATCCCCAATCGAGCAGCCGGCGGCGCAATTCGGCCGGTCCCGTCACCAGCGCCTGGCTGCCCGGTTCGACGCACAGCACGGCGACCCGCGCCAGGAGATCCGCCAGTCGTGGCAGCGACTCGCCATCGGCACGCGCGGTCCAGCCCTCCGGTGTGCGCGACAGGCCCAGACGCGTCGTGCGCCCGCCGCGAACCGTTTCCGCGTGCACCACGAACGCCGCTGCGCCCTGTCGGACCAGCGCGCTCACGCCGCCGCCGCGGAACGAGCGGCCGTGCGAGAGCACGTACATCGCTTCAAGGATGCTGGTCTTGCCGCTGCCGTTGGCGCCGAGCAGCACGTTGATCCCGGCGGCGGGCCGTACCTCCAGCGACGGCCAGCAGCGCCAATCGGCCAGGTGCAGCGCGCTGAAGTGCATCCTGGCGCGGGCTGCGGATCAGAGCCGCAGCGGCATCACCACATGCCGGGCGCGTTCGTCCGCGGCGCCCTCGATCAGGCAGCTGGACTGCCCGTCGCGCAAGCGCAGCACCACGCTCTCGCCGTGCAGCGCCCCCAGAGCATCGAGCAGATAGCCGACATTGAACCCCACCGCAAGCTCCTCCACGCTGGTGTCCGCTTCGATCTCCTCGACCGCCTCTTCCTGTTCGGGATTGTGCGCCATGATGCGCATCCGGCCGGGCGACAGTTCCAATTTGACGCCCCGGTATTTTTCGTTGGACAGGATCGCGGCACGCTGCAGCGTCTCGCGCAGCAGGGTCCGCGTCACCGTCACCTGTTTGTCCGCGCCGATGGGCAACACGGTTTCGTAATCAGGAAACTTGCCGTCGATCAGCTTGCTGGTGAAGCGGACCCCCTCGCGATGCACCCGCACGTGGTTGCGTGCGAACTCGAGTTCCAGCTCGCCTTCGCCTTCGCCCAGCATCCCGGTCAGTTCCAGTACGCCCTTGCGCGGAAGGATCACCTGCCGGCGGACCTGTCGCGCGCCGGAAGCAAGAGTCGTTTCGGCCAGAGCCAGCCGGTGGCCGTCCGTCGCGACGCAGCGCAGGAGGTCGCCCTGGACGTCAAACAGCAGGCCGTTGAGATAGAAGCGGACATCCTGATTGGCCATGGCGAACTGCGTGCGTTCCAGCAGTTCTTTCAGCCCTCTTTCGGCGATGCGCATGCGATCGACGACTTCGATCTTGTCCAGCGACGGAAAATCCGTGATCGGCAAAGTCACGAGGGTGTAGCGACTGCGGCCGGCGCGCAGCAGGACGCGCTCGCCTTCGACCTTCAATTCAACCCGCGCAGCCTCGGGCAGGGCCCGCAGCAGATCGAACAACTTGCGTGCCGGCAGCGTGCACGCGCCCGGTTCTCCGGACTCCGCACGGGTGGTGCCGATCATTTCCACTTCCATGTCGGTCCCGGTCAGTGTCACTTCGGCATCGGCATTGACCTCGACCATCACATGCGAAAGCACCGGCATGGTCTGTCTGCGTTCTACGACGCCGATGATGTGTTGCAGGGGCTGCAACAAGGCTTCTCGGGACAGGCTGGCGCGCATGTTCGGATCCGTCTTAGTAAGTCAGGGTCTGTGGTAGCTGTTGTTGGTGCCTGCGAATTCGGTGGATAAGCTTCTTTCTTGTTTTATTTCATGCGGTTATAGAAGATCTCGCACAATGATGGCGGAGCTTGAATGCCGGCAATCCCTGTGGACAACCCTCCAGCAACCATACCGCCCCGGACTATCCACAGCCTTTCAGCCGGTGAGTATACGGATCAGTTTCTCCCAGTCCTGGTGCATGCGCGCATCCTTCTCGCACAGCGCTCGGATGGTGCGGCAGGCGTGCAGCACAGTGGTGTGATCCCTGCCGCCGAACGCGTCGCCGATCTCCGGCAGGCTGTGCTCGGTCAGTTCCTTGGCCAGCGCCATGGCCAGCTGGCGCGGGCGGGCCAGGGACCGCACCCGCCGTTTGGACAGCAAATCGGAAAGGCGTACCTGGTAATAGTCGGCCACCACTTTCTGGATGTTCGGAACGGTCACGGCCAGCTGGTGCACGGAGAGCAGATCCCGCAGGGTCTCCTCGGCAAAGGCCGGCGTGACCGGCTTGCCGAAAAAATTGGCGCGGGCCGCCAGCGTGTTCAACGCGCCCTCGAGATCGCGCACGTTGGAGCGAATCCGCCGAGCCAGCAACATCGCCACGTCTTCGGGCAGGCGCATCCCCTTGCGCTGCGCCTTGGCCAGCAGGATGGCGGTGCGAGTCTCGAAATCCGGCGGCTCGATGGCGACCGAAAGCCCCCAGCCCAGCCGCGACTTCAACCGCGGCTCCAGATTCTCAACTTCGCGCGGGTAGCGGTCGCAGGTCAAGATGATCTGCTGTTTGCCCTCGAAGAGCGCGTTGAAAGTGTGGAAAAACTCCTCCTGGGTCGTGTTCTTGCCGGCGAAGAACTGGATGTCGTCGATCAGCAGCGCATCCACCTCGCGGAAACGCCGCTTGAATGCATCCATGTTTTTGCCGCGCAGCGCCTCGATCATGGCGCCGACGAACTGCTCCGAGCGCAGGTACAGCACGCGGGCGCCCGGCCTCGCGGCGGCGATCAGGTTGCCCGCCGCGTGCATCAGATGCGTCTTGCCCAGCCCGGTCCCGCCGTAGAGCAGCAACGGGTTGTAGGCGCTGCCGGGCGCCTGCGCCACTTGCATTGCGGCCGCCTTGCCAAGCTGGTTGGGCTTGCCTTCGACAAACGAATCGAAGGTGTAGGCCGGATCGAGATTGCTTTCGAACGGCACTCCGTCGTTGCCGCCTGCGGCAACACGCGCGGCAGCCCCAGCAGGCACGGTCGCCGCTGGACCCGCGGCCGCGCGGGCCGAGCCCACGTCCAGGCACACCGCCACCGGAGCACCGACCAGTTGCTTGAGGATGGCCTCGATCTGCCGCAGATACCGCTCGCGCACCGTGTCGACCGTATAGGCATTGGGCGCGAACAGGTGCAACTGCGCACCCTCCTGGCGCGCCTGCAGGGGCAGCAGCCAGGTGTGCATGTCGCTGCCCAGCTCGCTTTCCAGGCGGGCGAGGCAGCGTTGCCAAAGGTCGTTCATGGACATCCCGGAAGCGCGGGCGCGGAGGACAGACGCGGCCGTGTCGCGAATACAGATCCGGCAGTGTAGCAACGGGCGCGCGCACGGCGCGCGAAATTGACAGCAGGCCGGTTGCGTTGGGATACTTCCAAGCCGTTTTGCCGCCTGCAGCCAGATCACCATGAAGCGCACCTTCCAGCCCAGCAACCTCAAGCGCGCACGCACCCATGGTTTCCGTGCCCGCATGGCCACCGCCGACGGTCGCAAGGTGCTGGCCGCACGCCGCGCCAAGGGCCGCAAGCGTCTGATTCCCTGAAGCCGATGCCGGCGCCGGCGGGGTTGCCACGCGCGGCGAGGTTGACCCGCGCCGCGGATTTCGCCGCGCTCGACTCCACTGCATCCGCCATCGGCGGCCGGCATTTCCTGATCCGCTACCGAACCTCCGCCGCCACCGGCGCGCGCTGTGCGCAAGCGGTGTCGCGGCGCGTGCACAGGCATGCCGTGCAGCGCAACCGCATCAAACGCCAGATCCGCGAGAGTTTCCGGCGTGCCCGCGCGCAGCTTGCGCCGCTGGATCTGCTGGTGATCGCGCGCGCATCGGCGGCTGCCTGCGACAATGCCGCGCTGCGCCTGGACCTGGATCGACTGCTGCTGCGACTGCCGGCATTGAAGCCCGCTGCGCCCACCGGCACAATGACGGGCTGACCCGCGCTGCCCTGGCGTGCGCGCCTCCTCGGATCCCTTTTGATGAACCAGACGCGCACGTTCCTGTTGCTCGGCCTGCTGCTGCTGGCCTATCTGCTGTGGAGCGCATGGCAGCAGCAATTTCACCCGCAGCCGGTTGCCGCCCCGGCGAGCACGGCAGCCGTGCCGCCTGCTGCGACGCCGCCCGTGCCTGCGCCACCGGCCGGGATGCAGCCGGCGCCGGCAAGCGCGGGCTCGAGTCCGGCCGCCGCTCTGCCGCAACGCGGCGGCGAGCGCATCCGCGTCCGCACCGACGTGCTCGATGTCACCCTCGACAGCGTCGGCGGCACACTGCAACGAGCGCGGCTGCTGCGTTACGCGGTCAAACCCGGCCAGCCGCAGCGGGTGCGCCTGCTGGACGAAGGCACGCAGCAATACCTGGTGGCGCAGAGCGGCTTGGCCAGCAGCCAGCCGGCGCCCGGCGCCGATGCGCTCTATCACGCGGCGGCGACCGGCTACACCCTGGCGCCGGGCCAGAACCGGCTGGTGGTCGCGCTCACCTGGGCCGATCCGGCGCACGGGCTGCGCGTGACCAAGCGCTATGTGTTCACACGCGGCAGCTATGTCGTGCAGCTGCAGCAGACGGTGCACAACGCCGGCGCCACGGCGTGGACCGGAAGCACCTGGGCGCAGCTGCTGCGCACGGCACCGCCGCCGCCGCCCTCGCACTGGTTCCTGCACGACCCGGCGGCATTCAGTTTCAACGGCGGTGCCTGGTACAGCCCGCAGGACAAGTTCAGCAAGCTGCCCTATGACAATTTCCTCAAGCAGCCGCTGGCGCGCGAGGTGCGGGGCGGCTGGCTGGCTTTCGTGGAGCACTACTTCCTGGCGGCGTGGATCCCGCCGCCGCAGGCGGCCTACCGCTACAGCAGCACCGAGTTCAACCGGGAGGGCGTGCCGTACTACCTGCTGCGTGCCACCGGCCCAGCCTTCACCGTGGCGCCCGGCGCCAGCGCCAGCGAGTCGATGCGGCTGTTCATCGGTCCCAAGCTGCAGGGCACGCTGGAGCACACCGCGCCGGGATTGCAGCTGACCATCGACTACGGCATTTTCACCATCCTCGCCCAGCCGTTGCATTGGATCCTGGTGCAGTTGCACCGCATCACCTACAACTGGGGCCTGGCGATCATCCTGCTGGTGCTGCTGATCAAGGCGGCGTTCTTCAAGCTGAGCGACCGGCAGTACCGCTCGATGGCCAAGATGCGCAAGCTGGCGCCCCGCATCCGCGCGCTGCAGGAGCGCTATGCCGACGACAAGATGAAGCTGCAGCAGGCGATGATGGAGCTCTACCAGAAGGAAAAGGCCAATCCGCTCTCGGGCTGCTGGCCGATGCTGGTGCAGATCCCGGTGTTCTTCGCGCTGTACTGGGTTCTGATCGAATCGGTGGAACTGCGCCAGGCGCCCTTCTTCGGCTGGATCCACAATCTCTCGGCGCCCGATCCCTACTTCGTGCTGCCGGTGCTCAACGCCGGGGTGATGCTGCTGCAGCAATTCCTCACTCCGGCCGCGGGCATGGATCCGACCCAGGCCAAGATCATGAAATTCATGCCGGTGGTGATGGCGGTTTTCTTCGCCTTTTTCCCTGCCGGACTGGTGCTGTACTACCTGGTCAACAGCCTCACCGGCGTCATCCAGCAGTGGCTGGTGATGCGCCAGGTCGAGCGCGCCGAGGTCGCCAAGACCTGAGGCCATGACGGGCGCCGAGACCATCGCCGCCGTGGCTACCGCGCCGGGCGCCGGTGGCATCGGCATCGTGCGCGTCAGCGGCGCTGCCGCCGGCCGCATTGCGTGCACGCTGCTGGGGCGGGCGCCCACGCCGCGCCACGCGCATCTGGCCGCGCTGCACGATGCGCGGGGCGAGCTGCTGGATCGCGGACTGCTGTTGTTTTTCCCCGCGCCGCACTCCTACACCGGCGAGGACGTGCTGGAGCTGCAGGTACACGGCGGTCCGGTGCTGCTGGACCTGCTGTTGCGCCGGGTCCATGCGCTGGGCGCGCGCCCGGCGCGGCCCGGCGAGTTCAGCCAGCGTGCGTTCCTCAACGGCAAGCTCGACCTGGCGCAGGCGGAAGCGGTGGCGGACGTCATCGCCGCGGGCAGCGAGGCCGCCTTGCGCGCGGCACAGCGTTCGCTGTTTGGCGCGTTTTCCGTACGCGTGCAGGCGCTGCAGACGCAGTTAACCGCCGCGCGTGTGCAGATCGAAGCGGCGCTGGATTTCCCCGACGAGGAACTGGAGCTGCTGGCCGACCCCGCGCTGGCACGCACGATGGACGCGCTGCAGGCCGCGCTGGCCTCGCTGCTGGAACAGGCGCACCGCGGCCTGCGCCTGGCGCGCGGTCTCGAAGTCGTGCTGGTGGGAGTGCCCAATGCCGGCAAATCCAGCCTGCTGAACGCATTGGCCGGCGACGACCGCGCCATCGTCACCTCCATTCCCGGCACCACGCGCGACGTGCTGCACGCCGAACTGGCGCTGGACGGCATACGGCTGCAGGTGGCGGATACTGCCGGCCTGCGCGCGGCACGCGATGCGATCGAGCGTGAGGGCATACGCCGCGCGCTGGATGCCGTGGCGCGGGCGGATCTGGTATTGCTGGTCACGCGCGCAGCCGACTGGCCGCGCGACCTGGCGCTGCTGCGCGGGCAGGCCGGCACGCTGCCGCCGTTGTTGCTGGTGCTCAACAAGGCCGATCTCGACGGATCGACGCCGGCGGTGCACGAGGATCTGGACGGCCTGCCGGGCGTGGCCGTGTCGGCGCGGACCGGCGCGGGGCTGGAACTGCTGCGCGCCGAACTGCGTGGCCGTGCCGGCATCGGCGAGGGCGCGGACAGCGCCTTCAGCGCGCGCGAGCGGCATGTCGAGGCGCTGCAGCGCGCCGCGGCCGACGTCGCCGACGCGTGCGCGCAGGTGCGCCGGAGCGGCACGGACGGCATGGCCGAGTTGGCCGCCGAATCGTTGCGCCGCGCGCAACGGACACTGGACGAACTGACCGGCGTGCACAGCTCCGAAGACCTGCTGGGCTCGATCTTCTCGAGCTTCTGCATCGGCAAGTAGGCGCGCACCCGCACGCTGGCCGCTTGCAACGGCGCCCGCAGGCCGGCATGTTGATATGCGGGTCCATCGCGTCCGAGGAATGCCCCATGCAATTGCGCAGCGACAGCTTCGCCCACGGTGGCCCGATCCCGGCGCGCTGCGCGTTCGGGCAACCGGGCAGCGACGGCCCGTTCGCCTTCGGCGGCAACGCCAGCCCGCATCTGGCCTGGAGCGGTGCGCACGCCGGCACGCGCAGCTTCGCCCTGGTCTGCATCGACACCGACGTGCCCAGCCGTGGTGACGACGTGAACCGAAGCGGGCACACGGTGCCGGCCGACCTGCCGCGTGTCGAATTCGCGCATTGGCTGATGGTGGACATCGCCCCGCATTTCCGGGAGTTAGACGAGGGCGCCTGCGGCCGCGGCATCGTGGCGCGCGGCAAGCGCCAGCCGCCCGGGCCGGCCGGCGCGCGCCAGGGATGCAACGACTACACCGGCTGGTTCGCCGGCGATGCCGAAATGGCCGGCCGCTATCTCGGCTATGACGGACCCTGTCCGCCGTGGAACGACAGCCTCGTGCATCACTATCACTTCCGGCTGTACGCGCTGGACGTGCCGCGGCTGACTGTGCCGGAGGGCTTCGACTGGCCCGCGCTGCGGGCCGCACTGGCGGGGCACGTGCTGGCCGAGGCGGCATGCGTCGGCACATATTCGATGAATCCCGCGGTGCCGGCCTGAGGCGGCGGCATCGCCGCCGCGCGTCCGTTCAGCGCACCCAGCCGAGCCCCAGCGCCGCCAGCAGCGCGCCGCCCAGCGCCATGCGGTACCAGGCGAACAGCGTGTAACGGTGCGTCCGGATGTATCCCAGCAGCCACTTCACCGCGGCGAACGCGGTGATCGCCGACACCACGAACGCCACGCCCAGCACATCCCAGCGCTCGTGCACGGCGTCGCCATGCCGGAGCGCGTGCCAGAGCTCGTAGCCGCCGGCGGCGAACATCGTGGGAATGCCCAGCAGAAACGAGAACTCGGTGGCCGCGGAGCGGTCGCGCGTACCGCCCAGCATCGCCGCGAAAATCGTGCTTGCCGAGCGCGACAGTCCCGGGAACAGCCCGGCCAGCATCTGCGCCACGCCCACCACCACGGCCACCGGCCAGGTCACCTGCGCGCGCGGACGCAGGCGCGCGGCGATGGCCTCGGCCGCCAGCATCCACACCCCGCCCAGGACCAGCGCCCAGGCCACCGGCCGCACGCTGACAGGCAGTTTGAAACCCAGCCGCACCGCGACCAGGCCCAGCACGGCGGTGATCAGGAAGGCCAGCGCCAGCTGGCCGGCGTAGGTGCGGTTCTCCGCTCGCGGCAGATCGCGCAGCAGCCGCCACAGGCGCTGGCGGTAGATCAGCACCACCGCCAGGATGGCGCCGGCCTGGATCGCCACGTTGAACAGGTCGGAGCGGGCGCCCAGCCACTGTTCGGCGATCAACAGATGGCCGGTGGAAGACACCGGCAGGAATTCGGTGATGCCCTCGATGATTCCCAGCAGGACCGCCGCCCACGCCGCCGTCATCGCGCACATTCCCCAGCAAAGCGCAGCAGCATAGCAAGTGCGGCGGTAGCGTCCGCGCGGCCGGGCCGGGCATGGCGATACGGCATACCCACTCCGCGTGCCGGGACCGCCGCCGCGGGCGCAGCCGGTCCGCCGCAGCGTTTCAGAGGTTCAGCGACAGCAGCACCAGCGCCAGTGCGCCGAACGCGATGCAGTACCCGGCGAACGGCCCCAGCGCCGCCTGCTCGTGGCGACGGAAGTAACGCATCAGGAACCACGTGCTCAACCATGCGGCAAGCCCCGCCACGCTCCCCGCCAGCAGCATCGCGCCCAGCGGCGCGGCATGCAGCGCGGTGTGCGCGTGCAGCAGTTTGGGCACCTCCAGCACCGCGGCGCCGGTGATCACCGGCGCTCCCAGCAGGAACGAGAACCGCGCCGCCTGCGCGTGGTTCAACCGCCGGCGCAATCCGCCGACCATGGTCGCCCCCGAGCGCGACAGGCCGGGAATGAAAGCCAGGCATTGCCATCCACCGATGATCAGCGCGTCGCGCCAGGTCAGCGCATCCAGCCGCTCGTCCTGCAGGTCCGCGGCGGCGCGGCGCCGCATCCGTTCGCCCAACAGCAGCATCACCCCGTTACCGATCAGGAACAGGGCCGCCACCCAGGGCTCGCCGAACAGCGCGCGCAGCGGTTTTTCCAGCACGAAACCCACCACCACCGCCGGCAGCGTGCCCAGTACCAGATGCCAGGCCAGGCGGCGGTAATTCTCGGCGTCATCCGCGCGCGGACTACGCAGCACGCCCCAGGCGATACCCAGCCATACGCGCCAGAAATACAGCAGCAGCGCCAGCAGCGTGCCCACGTGCAGCACCACCAGGAAAGGCAGGAAGTCGCGCGCATGCTGGTCGATGCCGAGGTGCAGCAATGCCGGCAGCACCACGGCATGGCCGAGGCTGCTGACCGGGAACAGTTCGGTCAGGCCCTGCACCAGGGCGAGCAGCAGCACGTTCCAGAGGGTCATCCATCGGATCCGGGCGTCGGGTTGCGAGGCATGGTACGCGAGGATGCCGGCGTGCCGGCTTACCGTACTGTAAGAACGGCCTGGCGATCCCGCCGTACAAGTCCATGCACCGCATGGATACACTAGCTGTCGTAAATTGCATCATGCAGGTGCAAATTATCGATGCTGGCGCCGCGCCAGTGCGATCCATCGTCCGTCGCGCGATGGCATGGTCCTTGCCAACCCTTGGCACCCCCTTTCCGGAGCCGTCGCATGAATGCCGAACACGTCCTGAAAATGATGGCCGAGCACGAAGTCGAATTCGTCGACCTCCGCTTCGCCGACATGGCCGGCCGCCAGCACCACGTCACCTTTCCCGCGCATGCCGTCGAGGCCGAAACCTTCGAGGACGGCAAGATGTTCGACGGCTCGTCGATCGCCGGCTGGAAGGGCATCAACGAGTCGGACATGGTGCTGATGCCCGACCCCGCCACCGCCGTGCTCGACCCGTTCAGCGGCGCCAAGCAGCTGAACCTGATCTGCGACGTGCTCGAACCCAGCACCATGCAGCCGTATGCGCGCGATCCGCGATCCATCGCCAAGCGCGCCGAGGCGTTCCTGAAGTCCACCGGCGCAGCCGACACCGCCTTCTTCGGGCCCGAGCCCGAGTTCTTCGTCTTCGACTCGGTGCGCTATGCCAACGACATGGGCAAGGTGTTCTACGCGATCGAGTCCGAAGAGGCCGCGTGGTCCTCGGGCCAGCGCACCGAAGGCGGCAACTCCGGCCACCGGCCGGGCGTGAAAGGCGGTTATTTTCCGGTCAGTCCGGTGGATTCGCTGGGCGACCTGCGCGCCGAGATGTGCAAGACGCTGGAAGCCATGGGCCTGAAGGTCGAGGTGCACCATCACGAGGTGGCCACTGCCGGCCAGTGCGAGATCGGCACGCGCTTCAACACCCTGGTGCGCAAGGCCGACGAGCTGATGACGCTGAAGTACGTCATCAAGAACGTGGCGCACCAGAACGGCAAGACCGCCACCTTCATGCCCA
>JAJYTR010000030.1 GCA_021792975.1 Pseudomonadota bacterium
ACACCACCTACAGCGGTTATCTCAGCAGCGACTACCGCATCAGCGACAACGCGCAGGCCTATGCTTCATTGCTGTACACCTTCGCCAAGAACAAGAGCTACCCGGGTCCGTTGTACACGTGGTGGGGTGCCAACACCGGCAATTACTTCGTCAACGCCAACACCGGCACCTTCGACCTGGTGCAGCAGACCTTCGCGCCCGAAGAGCAGGGCGGGCTCGATGTAAGCGCCGAGCGGCTGTGGTCGCGCGCCTATTCGTTCACCGGCGGCGTGCGCGGCAATCTGGGCCCGTCGAACTGGTCCTATGACGCCTACTACGCGCGCTCGCAATACAACCTCTCCAGCCAGCAACGGCGCACGCTGGGCGCCAAGGTCGACGCCTTCTTCGAGAGCCAGTTCCTGGGGCCCAAACTGGGCACCTATTACGGCTATCCGATCTACGCACCGGATTACAGCAAGTTCTTCCAGGGCCTGACCCCGGCGCAGTACCAGAGCATCACCGGCGTCATCAGCACCAAGTCCGAAACCTATACGCAGAGCGCCAATCTGCTGCTGACCAACGAAAGCCTGTTCGACCTGCCGGCCGGACCGGTGGGCATCGCCGGCCTGCTGCAGGCGGGCAACCAGTCCTGGAACCTGCCGGCCGACCCGGCACTGGTGGCGGGTGATTTCTGGGGCATCACCGGTTCTTCGGGCGGCGGCAAGCAGGATACCTACGCGATCGCCTCCGAGGTCAAGATACCCATCTTCAGCACGCTGACCGCCGATCTGGCGGCGCGCTACGACCACTACAAGAACGTCAATGGCGGTGCGGACAAGAAAACCACCTACAAGGTAGGTCTGGAATTCCGCCCCGTCGACACCCTGCTGTTCCGCGCCAATTACGCCACTGCGTTCCGCGCGCCCGATCTGGGTTACGTATTCATCGGCCCCAGCGGCTTCTACAGCTTCACCACTGACTACTACCGCTGCGCGGTGCTGCAGCCCAATGTGCCGCTGGACCAGTGCACCTACAACAGCGTGCAGTACAAGGGCACGCAGACCGGCAATACCGACCTGAAATCGATCACTGCCAAGTCCTGGGGCTTCGGCGTGGTGTGGTCGCCGCTGCAGCGGCTGGACCTCAAGGCCGACTACTACAACATCAAGATCGACAACGAGGTCAGCTACCAGAGTGTGGACCAGCTGATGAAGGACGACGCCGCCTGCCTGCTGGGCCAGCTGCCGGCCACTTCGCCCACCTGCGTCGCCGCGCTGGCGCAGGTGCAGCGCGCCTCGGCGACCGGCCCGCTGCCATACAACCTGCTGGGCATCACGGTCAAACCGATCAACGTGTCCAAGGAAGCGGTGTCGGGCATCCTCGCCTCGGGCAACTACCGTATCGACCTCGGCCGCTGGGGCGAGCTGGGTATGGGCGCGCAGTACAACGTCACGCTCAAGCACACCTACCAGCAATATCCGGGTGATCCCGAGATCGACCTGCTGCGCAATCCCTACTATTCCAGCGAATACAAGTCGATCTTCAGCGGCAATCTGACCTGGGCGGTGGGCGACTGGACCACCACGCTGTACGGCATCCGCTACGGCAAGACGCCCAATTACACCGCGCAGGTCAACACGACCGGGTACGCCGCGCGGGGCGCCGCCACGGTGGCGCCGTGGATCGTGTACAACGGCAGCGTTGAATACCGCATCAGCGACGACGCCAAGGTCGGCCTGTTCGTCAACAACATCCGCAACTCGATGCCTCCGCGCGACAACACCTGGGTGGGCTGGCCGTACTACAACGTGTTCAACTACAACGCCTTCGGCCGCTCGTACTGGGCCGAGGTCACGGTGCGCTTCGGCGGCGGCCGCGGCTAGCGCCGCCGCGCCGGCAGGTGCCGCGGATCGAGCCGGCCCGCGGCACCGCCTGTCGAAGCCCGCGCCGCGGCGGCGGCCGCGGCGTTAGACCAGGCCGGCCAGGCTCGCCCGCAGCGGTGCCAACTGCGGCTGGTAACGCCGCCAGGCGTCGATGCCGCGGCGATGGATGGGTTCGCGCACCTGCGCGCTGGACAGCGTGGAGACCGGCAAACTGTTGCCGGCGGGGTCGAGGCAGGCCGCATCGTACGGCAGCCCGCAGTGCGCAAGTACGCGCTGCATGACCGGTTCGGGATCGGCCACCAGTGCGGCGTAGTCGACATCGAAGATCACGCCGGGCATGGCCGCATGCCAGTGCGACATCAGCGCGCGGTAGCGGCGGTAATGCTGCGCCATGCCGTCCAGCGTGTAGCTGTACGGATGCGCATCGCCGAACAGCGCCCGATAGTTGGAAAAGCACACGTCCATCCCGGCGCGCGCGAGGTGCAGAATCGGTGCGTGCGGCAGCGCCTTGTGGATCAGGCCGGCCAGCATGAAGTTGGATGGCAGCTTGTCGATGTAGAACGGCTTGCCGCACGCGTGCCACTGTGTCTGCTCGAGATAGCGTCGGCCCAGTTGCGCATAGTCGATGGCACCCAGCCGCTGCAGCACACGCTCGTCCAGCAGGGCCGAGCCGTGCGCATCGGCGCACCAGCGTAGCTGGCGCGGAAAATCCGGCAATTCGCCCGGCGTGGCGATCTGCGGGTGCCGGCCCAGCAGTCGCTCCAGCAACGTGGTGCCGGATCGCGGCAGGCCGAGGATGAAGATCGGCTGCGGTCCGTCGCCGCCTGCGTCGGCGTGCTCGCCCAGAAAGGCGAGCGTGGCACGTCGGGCCAGTGCCTCGAACTGCCGTGCTTCCAGCGCCGTGTCGTACGGATTGCGTGCGGCCATGACGGCATTGCCGCGCGTCAATGCCGACCACGCCTCGTCGGCGCGGCCGAGGTCTTCCAGCGTCTTGTAGGCCGCGAACTCGAGCGCGGCATGATCCTCGCTGCCGGGCTCGACACGGTCGAACTGGTCGGTGAGCCCCTGCAGGCAGTTGCTGGCCGGCGTCTGCCGGCGCAGCCGGGCCAGCGTCAGCCAGGCGCGGCCATGGTTGGGCCCCTGGCGCAGGCAGGCTTCGATTTCGCGCTCGGCATCCTGCAGTTGTCCGTTGAACTGCAGCTGCAATGCGCGGAAGTAGCGGAATTCCGGGTTGTCGAAGCCGGCTGCCAGCGCGCGATCCATCAACAACAGGGCCTGTGCGTGTTCGCCCAGCATCTGCCGGACGTGCGCCAGACGCGCCAGTGCCGGGCCGTTGCGCGTACGGGCGATCTCGGGATGCTGCATGCAGCGGCGTGTGGCCACGGTCTCGCCGATGCGGAACAGGCACATGGCGGTCGTGGCGATCAGCTCGGCATCGTCGGGCAGTGCCTGCGCCGCGGCGATGGCTTCGGCGCAACCGTCGCGCAGCCGGCCGCGCCCTAGGCAGACGCTGGACAGCAGCATCCGCGCCGGCACGTTGCGCGGCTCGCGTTCCAGCAGACTGCGCAAACTGGCCTCGGCGGCGTCGAGACGGCCGTCGGCCACGTGTTGCTGGGCGCGTTGCCACAGTCGCTGGTTGTGCATGATCGATGGGGTCCGGCCGCTGCGCGGATTGTGCCGGAGCGATGGCTACAATGCGCGCCTTGTTGCGCACCGCCGGATGACCGCCATGTCGACACGACCGCTGCTGATCGTCTCCACCGGCGCGCCGCCGCCGCCCATCCGCGCGCGCTTCGGTGATTACACCGGATGGTTCCTGCACGCGATGGGCTGGCCGCGCGGACAGGCGCACGTGGTCGGTGTCGACCGCGGCGAAACGCTGCCATCGCCGCAGGAGGTCTGCGGCGCCGTGATCACCGGTTCGCCCGCCATGGTCAGCGAGCGGCTGGACTGGAGCGAACGCACCGCCGCCTGGCTGCGCGCGGCCATGGACGCACGACGGCCGCTGTTCGGCGTGTGCTACGGCCACCAGTTGCTCGCGCACGCACTGGGCGGGCGCGTGGACTACCATCCACAAGGCCGCGAAATCGGCACGCAATCCATCGAACGGCTGGGCACGGATGACGCGCTGGACGCGCTGGCGCCGCTGCCGCCGCGCTTCGCCGCGCATACCACGCACCTGCAGAGCGTGCTGGAGGCGCCTGCTGGCGCGCGTGTGCTGGCGCGCTCGGCGCATGACCCGCACCAGATCCTGATGTACGGCGATTGCGCCGTCACCACCCAGTTCCATCCCGAGTTCAGCAGCGACAACATGCGCGCGCACATCCGTCTGCGTGCGGCGGCGCTGCGCGCGGAAGGGCTGGACACGGCGGCGCTGCTGGCCGCTGTGCAACCCACGCCGTGGGCGCGGCGCCTGTTGCGCGGTTTCGCGCGGCGCTGCAGCGGCAGTGTGGCGCCGGGCACGCGCTGCGCCGCCGCATGAGCACGGATGCGGCGTGCGCGGGTGCTAGCATCGCGCCACCCGTTTCCGATCGATCCTCCGCACGATGCGCAAAGTTGCTGCTCCGCAGGGTTTCCACTGGCTCGCCCAGGCGTTGCGACTGACCGCACGCGGGTGGACTTCGCTGTTGCCGATCGGCCTGCTGATGGTGCTGATCACGCAGATCCCATGGCTGGGTACGGTCGTCGCGTTGCTGCTGGGACCGGCGCTGCTGGGCGGCCTGGTGTGGGCCGTCGCGCAGACCGTCCACGGTGTGCGGCCCGGTCCGGGGGCGCTGTTCAAGGCCTTCGACGGCAGCCACCGGCTGCCCGCGCTGGTCGCGCTGTGCGTGCCGTCACTGGGTCTGCTCCTGCTGTTGACCATCGCCATGATGGGTATTCTCGGCGGGGCAGCGGGAGGCGATCCGGCGCGGCTGGAGGCGTTGCAGCGCAATCCCGTTGCGCTGCTGCAACTGCTGCGCGGGCATCTGGGCCCGCTGCTGGCGATCGGTCTGGCGGGAGGATTGCTGAGCTGGGCGCTGACCTTTTTCGCGCTGCCGCAGGTAATGCTGCGCCAGGCCGGCGGTTTTGCCGCCATGGGGCAGAGTCTGCGCGCGGCACTGCGCAACGCGGGTGCGCTGCTGCTGCTGCTGCTGGGCCTGCTCGGTCTGGCGATGCTGGCAGGCCTCGTGCTGCAGGTGCTGCTGCTGGCGGGCTCCGCGTTCGGCGTCTGGTGGCGGCTGCTGGTGTGGCTGTTGTTCATCGCGCTGCTGTACGCCTTCACTGCGGCGCTGATGTACGTCGCCTGGCGCGATGTGTTCGATGATGCCGCGCCGATGCAGGCGCAGGCGCCGGCAGCGGGCGAGGTCCACGCCGAGATGTGAGCACGCGCGGCGTCACGGCGCGCGGCGCAGACGCCGGCGCGCACGCGCGCGCAGCGGCAGTCCGCACAGCAGGCCGAAGCCGAAGCCCGCCAGATGCGCCCACCAGGCGATGGCGCCGAAGCCCGGCGCGTACAGGCTGAAGCCCACCTGCAGCAGGATCCACGCCGCGATCAGCAGCGCCGCCGGCACGCGCAGAAACTGCAGGTATGCGCCCAGCGGCAGCACCACGCCCAGGTGCGCGCGCGGGAACAGCGCGAGATAGGCGCCGACGATGGCCGATACCGCGCCGCTGGCGCCGATCACCGGCATCACCGCCTGCGGCAGGCTCAGCGCGGCGGCGAGGTTGGCCAGCATGCCGCCCAGCAGGAACAGCAGCAGCAGCCGCAACGCCCCGATGGCGCGCTCGACCGGCAGGCCGAAGATCAGCAGGAAGGCCATGTTGCCCACCAGATGCGGCAGGTCGGCATGGAGGAACAGCGCGGTCAGCAGGTGCAGCAGCGCATCGCCCTGTACCCGCCACCAGGGTCCCGCGGGCGGATGCAGCAGCGTGTGGGGAATGCTGCCCCAGTCCAGCAGCAGGGCCAGCCGGCGTCCGGGCCGTGCCAGTTCCAGGCGCGCGTACACCAGCGTGCAGGCCAGCGTCAGCGCCAGGGTGGCCCAGCGTGGCGGCAGCGGGCGTCGCGATTCGATGCGGATGAACATGGCTCGCGCTCAGATCCCGGCACCCGCAGCCTCGCGCTCCTGTTCGGCTGCCGCCTCGCCGGCGCCGCCCATGCCGCTGCCTGGCGCGCGCCGCGTCCAGAAATCGCGGGTGCGCGGCGTCCAGGGCGCTGTCAGCCGCGGTTTGAACGGCGCCGGCGGTTTGACCTCGAACGCGCTCTCGCTGTGCCGGCTGCCCGATTGCACGCGCAGCGTGTAATGGCCCGGCACCAGACGCAGCGGCTGGCCCAGGTCGATGGCCTGGCGCACCGGCATGGCCGACCAGTTGGCGGTGGCGGGGTCGAGCTTCTCGCGCGCCAGCCGCGCATTCTCCGCCGCCAGCGCCAGCCCGGCGTCCATCCGCAGGTTCCACTGCCACAGGTTCATGCCGGGATGCAGCGCCTGCGTCCAGTGCTGCACCGGCATGCCGGCCGCATCCAGCACCGTGAACGTGGCCTCTCCGGCCGCGCGCGACCACAGCGTGCCGCTGAGGCGCGGCTCGTCGCGCGACGCGTCGAACCAGGGCGAAGTCGTCCGCCACCAGTCGCGGCGGGCGGTGAGGTCGGCCACCGGGAACAGGTGCAGCGGCTGTGCGCGCACGGCGGCGGTGAGATCCTCGATGGGCAGCACGTCCAGCGTCCACACGCTGCGGCCGTGGGTGCCGGCGATCAGCACGCGGTCGCGCGGCTGCACGGCGAGATCGTGCACCGGCACCGTGGGCAGGTTGGCCTGCAGTGACTGCCAGTGTGCGCCGCGGTCCAGCGAGACATACACGCCGCGATCGGTGCCCACGTACAGCACGTCCGGGTTGTGCGGATCCTCGCGCACCACGTGGATGCACTCGGCCGGCAGGCCATGCGCGATGTCGGTCCAGTGCGCGCCGTCGTCGTCGGTGCGATAGAGATAGGCGCGATCGTCGTCCTCACGGTAGCCGTTCATCGCCACGTAGGCGCGCCGCGCGTCGAAATGCGAGGGCTCGACGCGGCTGACCCAGCGCTTGGGCAGGCTGGTGTCCACCTCGCGCCAGCGTGCGCCGCCGTCATCGCTCATCCACACGCGGCTGGTATCGGTGCCCACCCACAGCACGCCGAAGCGCAGCGGCGATTCGGCCAGCGTGGTGATCGTGCCGTAGGGCACGTTGCCGTGCCTGGCCGTGGGCGCGAGGTCGGGGCTGATCGCCTGCCAGTGCGTGCCGCGATCCAGCGAGCGGTAGAGCCGATCGGCGCCGAAGTACAGCACATCCGGTTGCTGCGGGGAGAGCTCGATGGGCGTGGTCCAGTTGAAGCGCAGCGGTGGCGCGGTGAGCGGCGCGCGCGGACGCACCTCGTGCACGCCGTGCGGGCCGCTGCGCTGGTACCAGCCGAACTGGTAGCCCGAGTACACCACGCCGTTGTCGCGCGGATCGGCCTGCACGTACATGCCGTCGCCGCCGTTGATGGCCTTCCAGCCGTCTCCGTCCGGGTCGTCCGGATCGGCGGTGGATGGGCCCATCATCACGCCGTTGTCCTGCAAGCCGCCGTATACATTGAACGGCTTGGCGAAATCGTAACCGACCGAATAAAACTGCCCCACCGCCTGCGCGTTCAGCGCCTGCCAGTGCTTGCCGCCGTCGTAGCTGATGTAGGGCCCGCCGTCGGTGGCCGCCAGCATGCGCCTGGGGAACGCCGGGTCGATCAGCAGGTCGTGGTAGTCCACGTGCATGTTGGGTGCGTTGAGGCCTTTCCAGGTCTTGCCGCCGTCGTCGGAGACGATCATCGGCATGCCCTGCACGTAGACGCGGCGTGCGTCGTCGGGCGCGACCCGGATTTGCCCGAAGTAGTAGCCGTAGGTGAAGTACACCTGGCGCAGCGGCTTGGCGTTGGCACGCGCCCAGTGCGCGCCGGCGTCGTCGGAGCGGTATACGGCCAGGCCCACACGGTCGGTGTCGAACAGGTCGGCTTCGGCTTCCTTCAGTCGTGCACGCAGCTGATCCATGCTGAGCCGGCCGTCGCGGATCATGGCGGTGAGCTTGGCCGCGGTGAGATCCGCGGGCAGGTCGTTGCGGCGGATGAAGGACTCGATGGTCTGCGGCGCCTGGCGCAGGAACTCGGCCCTGGTCATGGTTTTCAGCCGCGCGGGCGACAGCGGATCGCTGCCGAGGTCGCGTTCGTTTTCGGGCAGCCTGCCCCAGTCGTCGACACTGGCGTAGACGATGTCGGGATCACTGGGGGCGATGGCGATGCCGATGCGACCCACGTCCTTGCCGGTGGGAAAGCCGGCGGTCAGGCGCGTCCAGTGATCGCCGCCGTCGGTGCTCTTCCACAAGCCCGAGCCGGGGCCGTTGCCGCGGAAGTTCCAGGCCGTGCGCTGCCGATCCCACAGCGCGGCATACAGCACCTGGGGATCGCGCGGGTCCATGGCGAGATCGATGGCGCCGGTCCACGGCGTGCTGCCGGCCAGCACCCGCTGCCAGGTCTTGCCGCCGTCGCGCGTGCGGTACACGCCGCGCTGGCCACCTTCCGAATACAGTTTGCCCAGTGCGGCCACGTACACGGTGTCCGGATCTTGCGGATCGATGACGATGCGCGCGATGCGGTCCGAGCCGGCCAGGCCCACGGCGCGGAAGGTCTTGCCGCCGTCGTCGGAACGGAACACGCCCATGCCGCCGAATGAGGAGCGCGAAGAGTTGGCCTCACCGGTGCCCACCCACAGCGTCTGCGGATGCCGGGGGTCGACGGCGATGGCGCCGATGGTTTCGGTGGGCAGGTCGGCGCCGATGGGCGTGAAGTGCTGGCCGTTGTCGGTGGTCTTCCACACGCCGCCGGTGGCATAGGCCACGTAGAAAGTGTAGGGCTGGCCTGGCACGCCGGCCAGCGCCACCACGCGCCCGCCCTGCGCGGCCGGCCCGATGCTGTTCCAGTGCATGGCGCGGAACGGCGAGTCCTGCGCCATCGCCTCATGCCGCTGCCAGGCGGCCTCGCGCTGCGCGGCGGTGTCGGCTGCAGCGCCTGCAGGCCGGGCTCGGGCAGGTGCGGCGGCCAGCAGTGCGAGCAGCGCGATCGCGATCAGACTGCGCATGGTCGGGCCCCCATCGTCGGAAGTGCCGCAGCCTAGCAGGCCGTGCGCGGACCGGTGTCGCGCGCCCTGCGATGCGGCCGACCTAAACTGCGTGGCGTCGAACCGACCGGGATTCCGCCGTGGACACCATGTTGCTGACGGGCGCGCTGCTGCTGGACCTGTTGCTGGCCGCGGCGCTGCTGTGGGTGCTGCGTACCCGCCGCGCCGCGCACGGCGACGCGCACTGGACCGAGCTGCGGGCCGCGCAGGAGCGGCTGGAGTCCCTGCTGCGCGATGAGCTGCGCGCCGCGCGCCGCGAGCAGGCCGAAGCGCAGGCGCGCGCAGCTGCCCGGCTCGGTGAAGCCGGGCAGCAGCAGGCCGGAGAGCAGCACCGCCGGCTGGAGGCTTTCGCCGCCCGCCTGCAGCAACTGGACGAAGGGATGCAGCGGGCGCAACTGGCGCTGCGCGAGGGCCTGGGCGAGGAAGCGCGCAAGGCGCGCGCCGAGCAGGCCGAGTCGCTGCGCCAGCTCTCGATGCGTCTGGCCGAGTCGCTGCAGGCGTTGCAGGCCGACAATGCCGCACGGCTCGAGCAGATGCGCATCACCGTGGACGAGAAACTGCAGTCGACGCTGGAAGCACGTCTGGGGCAGTCGTTCGCGCTGGTCTCCGAACGTCTGGAGGCCGTGCAGCGCGGCCTGGGCGAAATGCAGAATCTCGCCAGCAGCGTCGGTGACCTCAAGCGCGTGCTGGGCAACGTCAAGACGCGCGGCATTCTCGGCGAGGTGCAGTTGGGCGGGCTGATCGAGCAGATGCTCACGCCCGAGCAGTACGCCTGCAACGTCGCCACGGTGCCGGGCAGCGGCGAGCGCGTCGAGTTTGCGGTGCGCCTGCCGGGACCCAGTGCCGAGCAGCCGGTATGGCTGCCGATCGACGCCAAGTTTCCGCGCGAGGACTACGAGCGTCTGCTCGACGCCCAGGAGCGCGCCGACGCCGAAGCCGCGGCGCAGGCCGGGCTGGCGCTGGAGCGGCGCATCCGCCAGCAGGCCGAAGCCATCCGCCGCAAGTATGTCGCGCCGCCCTGCACCACCGACTTCGCCATCCTGTTCCTGCCCACCGAGGGCCTGTACGCCGAGGTGCTGCGTCGGCCGGGGCTGTTCGAGGCGCTGCAGCGCGAGCAGCACGTGAGCATCGCCGGTCCGACCACGCTGGCCGCCGTGCTCAACAGTCTGCAGATGGGCTTCCGCACACTGGCGATCCAGCGCCGCTCCGGCGAGGTGTGGCAGTTGCTGGGCGCGGTCAAGACCGAATTCGGCAAGTTCGGTACGGTGCTTGAAACCGTCAAGAAGCGCCTGGAGCAGGCCAGTGCCGAGATCGAGAGGACCGGCGTGCGCAGTCGTGTCATCGCGCGCAAACTGCGCGAAGTCGAAGCGCTGGATACGGGCGTCAGCAACAGCCTGCTGCAACTGGACACGACGGGTGGAGATTCCGTCACCGGCGATGACAGCCAGGATCCGCAGGCACCCGCGTGAACACCCCGAGCAGGCCGGGCCGCCCGGTGTGCGCCCGGCGTCCACGGCACGTGCGTAGTCCCACCTTCCCGATGGAGATCCGCTCATGCAGGGCCATGACGAGCACAACGGCATCACCCGCGCCGCCGCCGAGGAGGCCGTGCGCACGCTGCTGCGCTGGGCCGGCGAAGATCCCGCCCGCGAAGGCCTCATCGACACGCCGCGGCGCGTGGTGAAAGCCTACGGCGACTGGTTCTCGGGCTACGCCGAGGATCCCGAAGCCTATCTGGCGCGCACCTTCGAGCAAGTGGCCGGCTACGACGAGCTGGTGGTGCTGCGCGACATCGCCTTCGAGAGCCACTGCGAGCACCACATGGCGCCGATCATCGGTCGCGCCCACGTCGGCTATCTGCCGGCCGGCCGCGTGGTGGGCATTTCCAAGCTGGCGCGGGTGGTGGATGCCTACGCGCGGCGCTTCCAGGTGCAGGAGAAGCTCACCGCGCAGATCGCCGACTGCATCGAATCGGTGCTGGCCCCGCGTGGCGTCGCGGTCGTCGTCGACGCCCAGCACCAGTGCATGACCACGCGCGGCGTGCACAGGCGTGGCGTGTCGATGGTGACCAGCGCGATGCGCGGCGCGCTGCGCGAGGACGCGCGCACACGCAGCGAGTTCCTGCGTTTCATCGACATCGACGGCGCGCGCGAGAACCTGTGAACCATGCCAGGATCCGGCGTTCGTCAAAAATCCGTTGCTTTTCAAGCAGGATAGCGAAGGTCTATAGTTGAGGATTCGCGGGTGCGCACGACCGCACCCTTCCGCCCGCCAACCCGAGGTCACCCATGCGTCGCCACGCTTTGCCGCTGCTGCTTGCGGCCACACTGTTTGCTGCCGGCTGCAGCGGCACGTCTTCCACACCCAAGGCAGCGCAGGAACCGACCGCAGTCAGCGGTACGGTCAGCGTCATCGGCGGGGCACCGCTGGACGGCCAGGGACAGTTGCAGCTGGAACTGGTGGACGTCAGCCGCCAGCCCAATGTCGTGGTGACCCGCAAGACGCAAACCGTCAGCAGCCTGCCGGCCGGCTTCTCGCTGCCGTTTGCCGCCGACGCCATCAGCACCGGCGATCTCTACGTATTGACTGCGAACATGCAGGACGCCCAGCGCAAGTTCGTCACGCCGATCCAGTATCCGGTGCTGACCCGCGGCAATGCCGCCCGGGTGTCGGTGCAGTTGAAGCCGCTGCCGACGGCCGGCGAACAGGCGCTGGCCGGGTTCGAAGCGGTCAAGGCGCAGCTCGGTGCGCTGAAGTACACCAACGGCGACCAGAGCGAAGTGGGTTTCTCGCGCGGCTGGCAGATCTTCCGTGATAAGGACGGCAAGGTCGTGTTCGTACGTGAGCTGGAAGACGCCGGCGACAAGGGTTTCACGACCACCGAGATGGCCTATCGCGACGGCAAGCCCTGGGTGGTGGTGCAGTCGGTGGCGGCCAAGCGCGGCCAGCGGCCCCGTCTGATCAGGCGCGCCGGCTGGGACGCCAGCGGCGCCCTGGTGCTGCGCGAGCGCGTGGCCGCTGGCAGCAGCGGCACGCTTTCCGCGGCCGAGGCGAAGGCGCTGTACGGTGATGCGCAGGCGATGCTGGCCAAGGCCGGCCAGTGAAGCCGGCAGCGGTGGTCGAGTAAAAGCCGCCCCCGGGGCGGTTTCGATGGGCGGGGCCCGCCGGTTCGCACGGGACGGACGGGCCCGCTGCTTCAGAACGCCAGGTTCAGGCCCAGATTGATGCTGTTGAGCTTCTGGCTGCTGTTGCTGAACATGCCGGTGTAGCTGGCATAGCCGGTGAGCGTGGGGCTGAAATGTGCGGTCAGGCCCAGGCTGGCGTTGAACCAGTTCTTGTCGGGCACGAAACCGGGCAGCGCGAACGTGCCGGGCATGCTGGTGAGCCCCGCAGTGACCCGCTGCGTGTTGGCGTCCGCATCGTGCTCGTAGGACACGCGTGCGAACGGCTGCAGCGGCATGCCGCCCAGGTCCATGCTGCCGGTGAGCTGCCAGCCCAAGGTCGCGGTGGCCGACTTCAGCGTCTGCTTGCCGAACCACATCGCGCTGGCGTCGCCGCTGCTTTCGCTGTACTGGTCGGCGGTGACACGCTGGTAGCCCAGGCGCGCGAACGGGCCGGTGCGCATCCCGCTCCAGTCGAACCAGTAGCCCGCTTCTAGGCTGGCGCCCAGGTGCGAACCGGCGCTGCGGCCCTTCTCGACGCGCAGTGCCGGGCCCAGCGGGATGAAGCGGGTGATGTTGGTGTAGCGGATCTGGCCGGCGGTGGCGCTGCCGCTCAGATAGGCCTGGCCGAGGCGCGCGTCGGCGAAGGCGCTGAACAGGATGTCCTGGGTCTGGAAACTGAGCGCGCCGGCACCGCCGGTATTGAGCTGGGCCAGGCCGGCGGCGAAGCCTACCGAGAAATCGCGGCTGGCCGCCGCGTTGGCGCCCACGGTCAGCACGTTGTTGTTGCCGGTCGCGCGCGGCGTGTTGGCGGTGGCGTCGAAGGTCTGGTGGCCGTAATCCCAGTTGGCGAACACGCTGAGCCCGGGCTTGGCCATGCCCAGGCTGTCCGCCAGCATCTGGTCGCGCAGGGCGCGCTGGTGCGCGGCATAGGCCGCGGTGGCCGCGCGCGGCAGCATCGAGGCCTGCGCCGGTGCCGCGATGATCGACTCGACGTACTGCGCCAGGATCGCATGCGCGCCGCTGGTGGGATGCACGCTGTCGGCGAACAGGTAGGTGTTCTGCGTGCCCGGCGCGTAGGTGAACGGCGCGCCCGAACCCTGCGGGCCGCACTGCACCGAGGTGACGTTGGGCGCGGTGCCGCAGGCCGGGGTGGTGATGTTGGTGAAGCCGTACAGCGAGGGATCGGCCAGCAGTTCGTTGAAGATGCCGTAGACGTTGACCGGGATGATGTTGATGCCCGGGTTGACCTGCTGGATGGCCTGGTTGAGCGCGCTGTTGAAGGTCAGGCTGAGTCCGGTCAGCGCCTGCTGCGCGGCTGCCCCCTGCGCGGCGGCGGCCGGTGTGGCGCCGATGTTGGGCAGGTTGAACACCAGCAGGTACTGCGCGCCGGCCTGCTTCAGCGTGGCCATCATGCCGCCTTCGGTCTGCGCCGCGGCGATGATGTTGAGCTGGGCCTGCTGCGAGGAAATGGCGCCGGCACCGGCGGCGGCGGCGCTGTAGAAGATGTCGTTGGCGCCGCCCCAGAGCGCATACAGCGCATCGGGGCTGGCCTTGCCGCCGGTCGCGGTCAGATACTGCTGCAGTTGCGCGGTCAGCAGCGGCACGCTGGCCGGGGTACCGGGCGAATTGTTGTTGAGGCCGGCGCCGCCCCAGGCGAAGTCGCCGCCGCCCAGCAGGGAAGGCGTGAGACTCAATCCGTAGTACCGCGCCAGATCGACCAGGCTCACCTGGCCGGGGTTGGTGGTGAAGCTGTTCTGCACGGCGCCGTTGGTCAGCGCCAGCGAGAGATTGCCGGCATCGCTGAGGCTGTCGCCGAAGACGAAGATGCTGCTGAACGGGCCGGCGTGGGCGGCGCCGGCGCCAAGCGCCAGGGCCAGGCCGAGCGCGGCGGCCAGACTGCGTGTGCGGGGCATGCGAGGCTCTCCTTGAACGGGCGATGGTTGTCGTGGACGCGCGGCGTGGGCGCGCCGGGCCGCCACGGTAGCGCAAACCGTACGCCCGCGCATGCTGCGACGCGCCGGGTGCCGTGCGGTTCAGCCGGGTTGCAGCAGGCTGCGTCCGGTCATGGCTTCGGGCTGTTCGAGATGCAGCAGCGCCAGGGCGGTCGGAGCGATGTCGCACAGCGCGCCGCCGCCGCGCAGCCGGTGCGGCTCCGGCCCGAGATAGATCAGGTCCACCGGACCGGCCGTGTGCTGGGTGTGCGGTTGGCCATCGGCATCCCTCATCTGTTCGAGGTTGCCGTGGTCGGCGGTCAGCAGCAGCGCACCGGCAGTCGATTCGAGGGCCGCCACGATGCGGCCGAGCGCGGCGTCCACGGCCTCGGCGGCGCGGATGGCCGCGTCCAGTTTGCCGGTGTGGCCCACCATGTCGCCGTTGGCGATATTGCAGACGATGAAGTCGAATCCGCCGCCGGTGATCGCCCCGACCAGCCGGTCGGTGAGTTCGGGCAGGCTCATTTCCGGCTGGAGATCGTAGGTGGCGACCTTGGGGCTGGGGATCAGCACGCGCTGCTCGCCGGGGAACGGCTCCTCGCGGCCGCCCGAGAAGAAGAACGTCACGTGCGCGTATTTCTCGGTCTCGGCGATGCGCAGCTGCCTGCGTCCGGCGCGCGCGACCACTTCGCCCAGGGTCTCGCGCAGATCCTGCAGCGGGTAGGCCACCGCGGTCACCGGCAGTTCCTCGGAGTACTGCGTCAGGGTGACGAAGGCGGACAGCCGCGGCCGCTGTGCGATGGCGAAACCCTTGAAACCCGGTTCGACAAAGGCGCGGCTGAGCTGGCGCGCGCGGTCGGCGCGGAAATTCATGAACACCACCGCGTCGCCGTCACGTACGCCGGGCGCCTCGCCGATCACCGTGGGGGCCACGAACTCGTCGTCCTCGCCGCGCGCGTAGGCGGCCTCCAGCGCAGCCTGCGCGTCCTCCGCGTGCACGCCTTCGGCGGCGACGATGGCCTGCCAGGCGCGCTGCACGCGCTCCCAGCGCTGGTCGCGATCCATGCCGTAGTAGCGTCCGCCGATGCTGGCGATACGCGCGCGGCCGGTCTTGACGCACACGTCGGCCAGACGCTGCAGCGATGGCCGCGCGCTGCGCGGCGGGGTGTCGCGCCCGTCCAGCAGCGCATGCACGGCCACACGCGGCACGTTCTGCGCGGCGGCCAGCCTGAGCATGGCGAACAGGTGCGTCTCGTGGCTGTGCACGCCGCCCGGGCTGAGCAGGCCCAGCACGTGCAGCGTGCCGTTGCCGTCGCGCGCCGCGGCACAGGCCGCGAGCAGTGCGGGATTGCGGTCGAAGGCGCCGGATTCGATCTCGCGGTCGACGCGCGTCAGCTCCTGGTAGACCACACGCCCGGCACCGATGTTCATGTGGCCCACCTCGGAGTTGCCCATCTGGCCGTCGGGCAGGCCCACCGCGCGGCCGTGCGTGTCCACCCGCGTATGCGCCTGCCGTGCCAGCAGCGCGCGCCAGTGCGGCAGATCGGCCAGCGCGAGAGCGTTGTCGGCGGACTCGGCGCGCGCACCCCAGCCATCGAGGATCAGCAGCAACAGGGGCTTGGGCACGGTCGCCATGGCGCGGGCACCTCCGGAGCGGAAACGGAAGCGCGAATGCTAACAGCCGCGCCGCGGCTCGCCCGATCCGCAGGGCGCGCCGGGATGCGCGAAACCGCCGGGTGCCGGGTGGGCCGGCACGACACAGCGTTGCCGCCGCGGGCGGGCCGCGCGGACACGAACTGCTAGCCTTGCGCGATGGCCGTTCGTGATATCCCGGGCCGGGTCGAAGTCCTCACCGACGCCGACGGCGGTTGCCGGGTACGCCTGGGCGGCGCCTGGACCCTGCGCTGGTTCGCCAGCATCGAGCGTCAGATTCCGGACACACGCGCCCGCCTGTGTCCGCGCGTCCGTCTGGACCTGCAGACGCTGGACGACCTCGACACCGCCGGCGCCGGCCTGCTGAACCTGCTGCTGGGCACCGAACGGCTGCGCACTGCGCTGGCCGAGCAGCCGGAGATCGCCCCCGAGCGGCGGGCCCTGCTGGCGACCGTGGGCTGCGCGGTCGAGGACGTGCTGGCCTATGTGCCATCGCCCGCGGAGGGCCTGGGTTTCGTGGCGCTGCTGGCGCGGCTGGGCCGCGTCATGCAGGGCATCTGGTGCCAGATCCGCGTGCTGCTGGGCTTTCTGGGGCTGGTGCTGGCCACGCTGGCGCGCACGCTGCCGCGGCCGCGGCGCTGGCGCGTCACCGCGCTGGTGGCGCAGCTGGAGCAGACCACGCTGGACGCGTTGCCGATCGTGGCGCTGCTGGCGTTCATGGTCGGCGCGGTGATCGCCTTTCTGGGCGCCACCATGCTCTCCGCCTACGGCGCCAGCGTGTTCACCGTGGACCTGGTGTCGTTCGCCTTCCTGCGCGAGTTCGGCGTGCTGCTGGCGGCCATCCTGCTGGCCGGGCGCACCGCCAGCGCCTTCACCGCGCAGATCGGTGCGATGCAGTCGCACGAGGAGATCGACGCGCTGCGCACCATCGGCCTCGATCCAATCGAGGTGCTGGTGCTGCCGCGCGTGCTGGCGTTGGTGCTGGGTCTGCCGATGCTGACCCTGGTCTCGATGCTGGCCGGTCTGCTGGGCGGTGCACTGGTGTGCATCGTGGATCTGGGCATCCCGCCGGCGATGTTCCTCTCGCTGCTGCGCAGCGACACGCCGCTCAGTTACTTCTGGGTGGGGCTCAGCAAAGCGCCGGTGCTGGCATTCCTGATCGCCGTGATCGGCTGCCTGGAGGGCTTCAAGGTCACCGGCAGCGCCGAATCGGTGGGCGAGCGCACCACCTCCAGCGTGGTGCAGGCGATCTTCGTGGTGATCCTGATCGATGCACTGGCGGCGCTGTTCTTCATGGAGATGGGCTGGTGAGTGCGCTGCCGGCGGATGCCGCCCCGGTACTGGCCGCGTGCGGCGTGACGACGCGTTTCGGGCGCCAGACCGTGCACGAGAACCTCGACCTCGCCGTACCGCGCGGTGTGATCCTGGGCGTGGTCGGCGGCTCGGGCACCGGCAAATCGGTGCTGCTGCGCACGCTGATCGGCCTGCGCCGCCCGCAGGCCGGCCGCGTCACGCTGCTGGGCGCGGACCCGTACGCGCCGACACCGGCCCGGCGCGTGCCGCTGCAACGGCGCATCGGCGTGCTGTTCCAGGACGGCGCGCTGTTCTCCTCGCTGAGCGTGATGGAGAACATCACCGTGCCGTTGCTGGAACACAGCGCGCTGTCGCGCCGCGACGCCTGCCGCGTGGCCACGCTGAAGATGGCACTGGCGGGGCTGTCGCAGGACGCGCGCCACAAGTATCCGGCCGAGCTTTCCGGCGGCATGCGCAAACGCGCGGCGTTGGCGCGTGCACTGGCCCTGGATCCGGAAATCCTGTTCCTGGACGAGCCCACCTCGGGCCTGGATCCGGTCGCCGCCGCCGGTTTTGACCGTCTGCTGCGCACGCTGCGCGATGCGCTGGATCTCACCGTTTACATGAACACCCACGACCTCGATTCGCTGCACGCCGCCTGCGACCGCGTGGCGGTGCTGGCCGAGCGCAGGGTGCTGGTATGCGACGATCTGGCCACGGTGGCGCGCTACGATCATCCCTGGGTGCGGGATTACTTCCGCGGACCGCGGGGACGCGACGCCGAAGCGGCCTACACCCGGCCCCCGCAGGAGCACTGAAATGGAAACCCGCGCGCACCACGTGCTGATCGGCGCCTTCACGCTGCTGGTGGCGACGGGCGGCCTGCTGTTCGCGTTGTGGCTGGGCAAGTCCAGCATCGACCACGCCTACGCCTACTACGACGTGGTGTTCAACGAGTCGGTCACCGGCCTCTCCAAGGGCGGCATGGTCCAGTACAACGGCATCAAGGTGGGACAGGTGGCCGATCTGCGGCTCGATCCGCGCGATCCGCGCAAGGTGGTCGCACGCATCCAGGTCGCCGCCGACACCCCGGTCAAGCAGGACACCGGCGCCAAGCTGGGTCTGCTGGGCCTGACCGGCGTGGCCTTCATCCAGCTCACCGGCGGATCGCCAGGGAGTCCGCCGCTGCGCGGCAGCGACGACCACGTGCCGGTGATCGTGGCGCGGAACTCCGAGCTCTCGCGCCTGCTGAATTCCGGCGAGGACATCGCCACCAATACCAACGAGGTGCTGCTGCGCCTGCAGCGGCTGTTCTCGCAACAGAACGTGAACCGGCTCGATGCCACCCTGGCGCATCTCGACGAGACCATGGCTGCCGTCGCCGCCGAGCGCACGCAGCTTCGCACCACGCTGACCAACCTGGCGCAGGCCAGCGCGCAGCTACAGCAGACGCTGGCGGCGATGAACCATCTGGCCACGCATGCCGACGCGCTGGTAACCGCCCAGGGCAAGGCCACCCTGCAGAGCGCGCAGAAGAGCCTGGCCGCCGTGCAGCAGATGAGCACCCAATTGGCGCTGGTGGTGGCGCGGAACCGCGGCGCGCTGGCCGCCGGCACCCAGGGCATGGCCGAACTAGGGCCGACGCTGCGCGAACTGCAGGTCACGCTGCGTCAGCTCAACACCCTCTCCGCCCGCCTGCGCGGCGATCCCGCCGGTTACCTGCTGGGCCGCCAGGCACCCCAGGAGTATCGCCCGCGATGAACCGCCTGCGCCCCGCTTCCATCCTGCTGCCGGTGCTGCTGCTGGCCGGCTGCAGCGGCGGGCTGCTCGGTCCGCGCGGCCAGTTCGCCGTTTTCACGCTGCCGGCGCCTGCGCCGGCAGCGTCCGCATCCGCCGCCGCGCTGCCGGTGCGGCTGGCGGTGGATCTGCCGGTGGCGCACGGCCTGCTGGACGGTACCGGCATCGTGGTCAGTCCGGCGCCCGCGCGCTTGGCCGTGTATGCCGGTGCGCGCTGGGACGAGCCGCCGCCGCGACTGCTGCGCCGGCGCCTGCTGGAGGTGCTGCAGGCCGGTGGCCTGCCCGGCGCGATCCCCGGCGACAGCGGCGCGCTGGTGGACTTCACCCTGGAGAGCGACCTGTACGCGTTCCAGGCGCAGGTGCGCGAAGGCCGCGTGCGGGTGGAGGTGGTGCTGCAGGTGCGGCTGCTGGAGAACGCCAGCCGCAGACTGCTGGCCCAGCGGCGCTTCGCGGTGCACGTGCCGGCGCGGGATCGCCGCGCGCCGCAGTTGGTGGATGCCCTGGGCCTGGCCAGCGACATGCTGGCCCGGCAGGTCGCGGCGTGGGCCGCCGCGCAGTTGCGCGAGGCACCTGCGGGTACGCGCTGAGATTCCCCGCCGCGCTACAGCCGGCACGATCCGCCCAGCGCTGCCGCTGCGGCCTGCGCCAACGTCTTCGCAGGCAGCTCCGCATGCACCTGATGCGCAGGGAAGCGGATGTCGACCCATGGGTTGCCGCCACGTGCGTCACTGAGGTTGCTGGGGCCGCGGTAGTCCAGCAGCCGGCGGTCGGCGCGGCGGTAAC
The DNA here is from genome assembly GCA_021792975.1 of Pseudomonadota bacterium. Lineage (GTDB taxonomy): Bacteria > Pseudomonadota > Gammaproteobacteria > Xanthomonadales > Rhodanobacteraceae > Metallibacterium. Next base: position 19,641 of record JAJYTR010000030.1, read on the forward strand.
GCACGTCCACGTGCGGCAGCAGGAAAGCGAACCAACTGCCCAGGCGCAGACGGAAGCTGACGCTCCGGACGCAGCCGCGCGCGCGTTGTCCACGCGCCGCACGGTGAAATCCATCCATTCGCGGCGGCTGGATACCGGAAAACGCACGTGCAGCGTGACGCCGGAGAGCAGGGATTCCCAATGCCGCAGCACGTAGGCGTCGAAACCGGCATCGATGATCGCGTGCGCAGGTAGCGGCAGCGCCCTTTCATGTACCGGCGCGCCGCTGTGTGCGCGGTAGCGGACGAGGATCCGCGCGCCATCGCGCTGCACGGACACACCCTGTCCGTTGGCGGCGTCGCGCAGGCGGAACTGCGGTGTGGCGGCGTCGCCATCGGCATGCAGGTGCTTGCGAGCGAACACGCTGCCGTCGGGGCAGCGGTACAACACCAGCTGCTGTGTTCGCCCGTGTTGCCGCCAGATCAGGTGCTGCTCGCGGTACAGCAGCCGGCCGTCGCGGGCATACGCTTCGCCGGTGTAGCCGTGCAGGTCGTGCGGCGGCGCAGCGGTAGCCGCGGCGCCGGGTGGCAGCAGCAGAAGGGCAAGCGGCAGCAGGCACGCGCGCGTCGATCGCACGCCGCGACGGTCGCGGCATGCGCGTCAAACCCGCGTGATCGGCACGCGACGCGAGTCACCACGGCAACTCGCTGCCGTCATAGGCGAAGAAACGACCGCCGCGGGCGGGGGTCAGCGTACCCAGCACGGCCAGCATGCCGCGTACCGACTCCTCGGCCCGCAGCGGCGCACCGGTACCGCCCATGTCGGTGCGCACCCAGCCCGGATGCAGGGCCGCCACGGTGATGCCGCGGCCGCCCAGTTCGGCGGCCAGCCGCCGCACGGCCATGTTCAGCGCGGCCTTGGCCATGGCGTAGCTGACGGTGCGGAATTCACGCGCCTGCGCGATCGACCCCAGCTGCGAACTCACGCACAGCACCTTGGCCGCGTGGCCGCGTTGCAACCAGGGCACCAGCCCCTGCGTCAGCAGCAGCGGGGCACTGGCATTGACGGCAAAACTGCGCGCTAGATCCTCGGCACGCACGCTGCCGAAGCGTTCGCCCGAGACCAGCACGCCGGCGTTGTTGACCAGCAGGTCGAGGTGACCGGATGCCGGCAGCGCGCGGATCAGCGTATCGATGGCGGTGGCGTCGGTCACATCCAGCGCCGTGGTCCGCAATCGCCCGCTGCTGCCGTCCGCGAGCGCCTGCAGGGCATCGGCACGCGCCGGCTCGCGGCAGCCGGCGGTCACCTGCCAGCCGGCCGCCAGCAGCTGGCGGCAGAACTCCAGGCCGAGGCCGCGATTGGCGCCGGTGACCAGGGCGGTGCGCATGCGGGCGGACTCCGGGCGGGACGCGCACATGCTAGCAAGCGCCGTGGCCGTCACGACTTCCGGCACCCATCCACTGGCACATGCCGGGGCGCGGCGGGTCGCTGCATCGTCCCGCCGTCGCGACGCGGCCGCGCCGCGCATCACCGGAGAGGCGCATGGGATTTCCGTTTCCGCTGCTGGTTGCGGGTCTGTCGCTGGCTGCGGCGGGGCTGGTGTCCGCCGCGCCGCGCCCAGCCGCCGTGCAGGTACCGCGGCTGGACTACACCCGCGAGGTGCTGCCCAACGGCCTGACCCTGATCGTGCACGAGGATCACAAGGCGCCGGTGGTGGCGGTCAGCGTGTGGTACCACGTCGGCTCGAAGGACGAGCCAGCCGGGCGCAGCGGTTTCGCCCATCTGTTCGAGCACCTGATGTTCCAGGGCTCCGAGCACCACGACGACGAGTACTTCCGCCCCTTCGAGCGCGCCGGCGCCACCGACCAGAACGGCACCACCTGGCTGGACCGCACCAACTACTTCCAGACCGTGCCCACCACCGCGCTGGACATGGCGCTGTGGATGGAGTCGGACCGCATGGGGCATCTGCTGGGCGCCATCGACCATGCGCGCCTGGACGAGCAGCGCGGCGTGGTGAAGAACGAAAAGCGCCAGGGCGAGAACCAGCCCTACGGCCGCGTGTTCACGGTGCTGCAGGCCCACGCCTTTCCGGCCAACCATCCCTATCACCACACCACCATCGGTTCGATGGCCGACCTCGACGCCGCCTCGCTGGATGACGTGCGGAACTGGTTCCGCCGCTATTACGGCGCTGCCAACGCCACCGTGGTGCTGGCCGGCGATATCACGCCACCCGAGGCGCGCGAGAAAGTGCTGCGCCATTTCGGCGATATCGCATCCGGGCCGCGCCTCAGCCGGCCGCAGCCGTGGAGCGCGGCGCGCGGCCGCTCCAGCCGTGCGGTCATGCCCGACCAGGTGCCGCAGGTGCGCCTGTACCGCGAATGGAACGCGCCGGGGCTGGCGCACGCCGATGCCGTCCTGCTGGATCTCGCCACCACCGTGCTGGGCGGCAGCAAGACCTCGCGGCTGTACCGGCGCCTGGTCTATCGTGACAAGCTGGCCGACAGCGTAGACATGGGGGTGATGCCGTTCCAGCTGGCATCGATGGCGTTGCTGCAGGTCAACGTGCGCCAGGGCGTTGATCCGGCCCGGGTCGAGACCGCGATCGCCGATGAACTGCGCAGGCTCCTGGCCGAGGGCCCCACCGCCGACGAACTGGACCGCGCACGCACCGCCGCGCGCGCCGCGTTCATCCGCGGCATCGAAAAAGTCGGCGGCTTTGGCGGCCAGGCCACGGTGCTGGCCGAGGGGCAGGTGTATCGCGGCAATCCGCTGGCCTACCTCGAGGATTTCGCGGTGATGCAGGCCGCCACGCCGCAGCGTGTGCGCGACGCCGCCCGGCGCTGGCTGGCGCAGGGCGATTTCACCCTGTTGATGCAGCCCGGCGCGGATGCGGCCGCCAACGACGCCGCCTATGCGCGGCTGCAGCAGGGCCTGCCGGAGCGCGCCGGCGCGCCGGCGCCGAAGACGGATGCTCCGGCGCCGTGGCACGCGGCAGCCGGCGGACTCGACCGCAGCCGCGGCGTGCCCGAGGTGACGCGGTTCCCCGACCTCTCCTTTCCCGTGCTGGAGCGCGCGCGCCTGCGCAACGGCATTCCGGTGCTCCTGGCGCGGCGCCATGCGGTGCCGGTGGTCAACGTCGAGCTGATGTTCCGTGGCGGATTCGCCAGCGACGCGTCCGCCGGCAGACCCGGCCGTGCCGCGTTCGCGATGGACATGCTCGACGAGGGTACGGCCGCACTGGATTCGCTGGCCATCGCCCGCCGCCTGGAGCAGCTGGGCGCGCAACTGTCCGCCCGTGCCGCGCTGGATGTATCTACCGTCTCCCTGTCGGCGTTGAAGGAGCGGATGGCGCCCTCGCTGGCAATGCTGGCCGATGTGGTGCAGCAGCCGGCCTTCCGCAGCGCGGACATCGAGCGCTTGCGCCGGCAATGGCTGGCTGGCATCGCCCAGGAAAAGGCACGGCCGGCCGGTCTGGCACTGCGCATCCTGCCGCCGCTGCTGTATGGCAGTGGGCACCCCTATGCCGCACCTTTCAGCGGTACCGGCGACGAGGCCACCGTGAAGACACTGGATGCGGCGGATCTGCGCGCATTCCACGCCGGAGTGGTGCGCCCCGACAACGTGCGCATCCTGGTCGCCGGCGATACCACGCTGCAGATCCTGCTGCCGCAGCTGGAGACCGCTTTCGGCGACTGGACGGCACCGGCGTCGGCGCGGATCGATACCAGCGTACCGGCGGTCGGCACGCCTGCGGCGCCGCGCGTGCTGCTGATGGACCGCCCCGGCGCGCCGCAGTCCTTGATCCTGGCCGGCCTGCTGGCACCGCCGACCGGCAGCCCGGACGAGCTGGCGATCGAGGCCATGAACGAGGTCTTCGGCGGCAGCTTCACCTCGCGTCTGAACATGAACCTGCGCGAGGACAAGCACTGGAGCTATGGCGCCCGCACGCTGCTGCGCGACGCCCGGGGACAGCGGCCGTTCCTGGCCGTCGCGCCGGTGCAGACCGACCGGACCGCCGAGTCGCTGGCCGAGATCCTGCGAGAGTCGCAGGCGCTGGTCGGTGCACGGCCGCCGACCCCTGCCGAGATCCTCAAGGTCAGGCAAAGCGAGGTGCGCAAGCTGCCCGGCACCTACGAGAGCGCGCGGGCGGTGCTGGCAGCGGTGGCCGACATCGTGCAGTACGGCCGTCCCGATGACTACGTGCAGCGGCTGCGCCCGCGCCTGGAGGCCCTGACCGACGCCCAGGTGCAGGCTGCGGCGCGCGCCGTGGTGCGGCCGCAGCGCTACACATGGGTGGTGGTGGGGGATCTGTCGAAGGTCGAACAGCCGGTGCGCGCACTGGGTCTGGGCGAAGTACACGTCATCGACAGCGACGGTCGCCTACTGCGTTGAGTTGCGATGGCGCATGAACGCCGCGCGCTGGCGCAGCGCGCGACACACGGGCAATGGCTATGCTTGCCTGCGGGGCCGCCGTTCCGGCCGCGGACGGCGGCGGATCTGCCCTGCGCCGTCATTGGAACCGCTCATGCGTCTGCCCTTTCCGCCCCTCACCGCAGCACTTGCCGCCAGCACGCTGCTGCTGGCCGGCTGTGCCACCTCGGACGTACGGCTCTCGCCGGCCGGTCGCACCGTGCGCGCCGCCTACGTCAACAGCGTGGCCGGCTGTCTGCAGGTCGGCACCGCCACGGTGTCGGTCAACGACAGCATCGGACCGTTCGCACGCGGCAACCTCAGCGTGCGCGACAACCTCGAAGTACTGGCACGCAACGCCGGTGCCGGTCTCGGCGCCAACACGGTCAAGCCGCTGGCGCCGCCGGTGGGCGGGCAGCAGCAGTGGGGCGCCTACCGCTGCCCGCCGGGACCGCTGCCGCGCGCAGCGGGCGGCGCCGGCGTACCTGCATCCGCCCCCGCGCCGGCCGCTTCGACCCCGCAGTCCTATGCCCCGGCGCAGACCGCGCCATTGCGTACCGAGCCGCTGCAGGTCGAGCCGCCGCAGCCGGTGAATCCGGCCACGGGCAGCAGCGTGGCCCCGCCGACGCCGGCTTCCGGCGGCGGCAACGCGTGAACGGCGCTCAGTGCGTGGCGCGCGCGTAGGGGTCGGGCATGTCTGCGGCGCGCAGCGACCAGCGCTTGTAGGTCCACTGGTACTGGATGAAAGCGATGCGGACGCAGGTCTCGACGGCGGCATTCAGTGCCGCGCAGGCGCGAGCGGGATCGGCGTCCAGCAGTTGCGGCGGCGCTGCATGCCAGTGCAGCCGGTAGCCGCCGCCGCGGGGCAGCCTCTCCATGAAGCCGAACAGCACGGTCGCGCCAGTCCGTTGTGCCAGCCGCGGCAGCAGCACCATGGTGGCCGCGGGGCGGCCGAAAAACGGCGCGAATACGCCCTCGCCCGCACGCGGCTGCTGGTCGGGCAGAATGCCGACCACACCGCCTTCGGCCAGCCGCCGGTACAGGCTGCGTACGCCGCTGCCCTCGGCGCGCACCTGCTCCGGCGCGTAGCGGCCGCGCGCGCGGCGCAGCAGCGGCTCCCAGTGTGCGCCTCGTGGCGGACGGTACAGGATGGCCAGCTCGGTGCGCGCGCCGATCCAGTGGTTGAGCAGTTCCCAGCAGCCCAGGTGCGGGGCTGCCACGATCAGGCCCTTGCCCTGTGCCAGCGCGGCGTCGAACAGTGCCTGCCCGCGCACCTCGCGCACCAGGCGCAGCGCACGGGCGCCGCCGCCGCCCCATACCTTGCCCAGTTCGGCCACGCCACGGCCGGTCTCGTGCAGGCAGCGGCGCGCCAGCGCGGTGCGCGCGCGCGCATCCAGTTGTGGGCAGGCAATGGCGAGGTTGGCCTCCGTGACCTGCCGTTCGCGGCCGTCCGCGCGCCAGAGCGCCTCGCCCAGGCCGGCGCCCAGCGCATGCAGGACGCGCAGCGGCAGCAGCCCGGCCAGCCGCAGCAGCGCGTAGGCCAGCGCTACCGGCCAGCGCATGCGTGGGGAGACGGAGTCGGTCATTGCGACGGGAGCCGGCGAAAGCGCCAGTGTAGTGAGCCGGTGCGTGGCACAGCCGTGTCCGCCGGTGGCCGCCGCCGCGTGCCAGACTGCGCACCGTGATCCGCGGGGTCGGCCGGCATGATCGCCCTCATCCAGCGCGTACAGCGCGCCCACGTCGAGGTACAGGGAGCGGTGGTGGGCCGTATTGCCGCCGGCCTGCTGGCGCTGGTGGCGGTGCAGCCGCAGGACGGCGAGGCGCAGGCGCAGCGGTTGCTGACGCGCGTGCTGGACTACCGGGTGTTCCCCGATGCCGGCGGGCGCATGAACCTCAGCCTGCGCGAAACACGCGGCGGCCTGCTGCTGGTCAGCCAGTTCACGCTGGCCGCCGATACCGGCAAAGGCCTGCGCCCGAGCTTCGACACGGCCGCCCCGCCGCACCAGGCCGAAGCGCTGTTCCAGCACCTGCTGGCACTGGCGCGGGCCCGGCATGCACCGGTGGCCAGCGGGCGCTTCGGTGCCGACATGCAGGTGCATCTGGTCAATGACGGGCCGGTCACGTTCTGGCTTGAGGCACGGTGAATGCGGACGGCGGCGCACGGAACCGCCGGCTTGAAGACTGGTCAGAGCATCGCCAACTGGCTAAACTGAAAGGTTCATTCACCCCACGGTGTGCGGCATGGCCAATACTCCCAACGAGCAGCAGTCGGAAATCAAGCGGCTGATCACCAAGGGGCGCGAGCAGGGCTATCTGACCTATGCCGAGGTCAACGACCACCTGCCCGATGACATCGTCGATCCGGAGCAGATCGAAGACATCATCGGCATGATCAACGGCATGGGCATCGAGGTGCACGAGATCGCGCCGGATCTCGGCCTGCTGCCCGAAGCCGCGCCGACCGGGGAGGACGACGAGACCGCCACCGAGGAGGCCGTGGCGCTGCTCTCGGCGGTGGATGCCGAAACCGGACGCACCACCGACCCGGTGCGCATGTACATGCGCGAGATGGGCACCGTCGAGCTGCTGACCCGCGAGGGCGAGATCGCCATCGCCAAGCGCATCGAGGAGGGCCTGGCGCAGGTGCAGACGGCGCTTGCCAGCTTTCCCTGGACGGTGCGTCTGCTGATCGAGGAGTACGACCAGCACCTGGACGGCAAGAAACGCCTGTCCGAGGTGATCGCCGGCTTCAACGACGAGGAGTCGCAGGCGAGCGCCCCGGTACCCCTGATCGAGCCCAAAGCCGGGGCGGAGGACGAGGACGAGGAAGACGAAGGGCCGGCGGGCGCCACAGGCGACGACGAGGAAGCCGGCCCTTCCGGCCCCGACCCGGCCGTGGTGCGCGCGCGCATCGACGAGCTGCGCCATCTGTACGCCCGGTTCGAAAAGGTGGCGCAGAAGGCCGAGCCCGGCGACAGGAAGCTGGACCGGCCGCGGCAGGCACTGGCTGAAGCTTTTCTTGCGCTGAAGCTGCCTTCGGCGCTGATCGACCTGCTGGTGAAGAAACTGCGCGATGTGGTCGGCGAGATCCGCATCCGCGAGCGCACCATCATGGACCTGTGCGTCAAGGGTGCGCGCATGCCGCGCGCCGAGTTCCTCGAGGGGTTTCCCAGTCACGAGACCGACCTGACCTGGGCCGACAGCCTGGCACGCAAGCGGCAGAGGTGGGCCCCCGCGATCAAGGCGCGGCGCGATGCCATCGTCGCCGAACAGGAGAAGCTGCTGCTGGTCGAGCGCCTGCTGTCGCTGCCGCTGACCGACATCAAGGAGATCAACCGCGCTCTTTCTATCGGCGAGGCCAAGGCGCGCCGTGCCAAGAAGGAGATGGTCGAAGCCAACCTGCGTCTGGTGATCTCCATCGCCAAGAAGTACACCAACCGCGGTTTGCAGTTCCTGGATCTGATCCAGGAGGGCAACATCGGCCTGATGAAGGCGGTGGACAAGTTCGAGCACCGGCGCGGTTTCAAGTTCAGCACGTACGCCACCTGGTGGATCCGTCAGGCGATCACCCGCTCGATCGCAGACCAGGCGCGCACCATCCGCATCCCGGTGCACATGATCGAGACCATCAACAAGCTCAACCGCATCTCGCGGCAGATGCTGCAGCAGTACGGCCGCGAGCCGACGCCGGACGAGCTGGCCAAGGCCA
>JAJYTR010000079.1 GCA_021792975.1 Pseudomonadota bacterium
CGCAGGAGATCGCGCTGGAAAACCGCCTGCCCTGCGTGTATCTGGTGGATTCCGGCGGTGCCTTCCTGCCGCTGCAGGACGAGGTGTTTCCCGACCGCGAACACTTCGGCCGCATCTTCTACAACCAAGCGCGCATGAGCGCGCTGGGCATCACCCAGATCGCGGTGGTGATGGGTTCCTGCACCGCCGGCGGCGCCTACGTGCCGGCGATGAGCGACGAGACCATCATCGTGCGCGAACAGGGCACGATCTTCCTGGGCGGGCCGCCGCTGGTGAAGGCCGCCACTGGCGAAGTGGTGGACGCCGAGACGCTGGGCGGCGCCGAGGTGCACACCGCCGTCTCCGGCGTGGCCGACCATTTCGCCGAGGACGACCGTCACGCCCTGCAGCTGGCGCGCGACGCCATCTCCCGACTGAATCGCGGCCCCGCACCGCGGCCACCGCAGGCGCCGCATCCGCCGCGTTACCCGGCGGAGGAGCTGTACGGCATCGTGCCGCCGGACACGCGCAAGCCCTACGAGGTGCGCGAGATCATCGCGCGATTGATCGACGATTCCGATTTCCACGAGTTCAAGGCGCGCTACGGCAAGACCCTGGTCACCGGCTTCGCCGCCATCGAAGGCTTTCCGGTGGGCATCGTCGCCAACAACGGCATCCTGTTCTCCGAATCGGCGCTAAAGGGCGCGCATTTCATCGAGCTGTGCGCGCAACGCGGCGTGCCGCTGGTATTCCTGCAGAACATCACCGGCTTCATGGTGGGCAAGAAATACGAAAACGGCGGCATCGCCAAGGACGGCGCCAAGATGGTCACCGCGGTGGCCTGCGCGAACGTGCCCAAGTTCACCGTAGTGATCGGCGGCAGCTTCGGCGCCGGCAACTACGCCATGTGCGGACGCGCCTACGGCGGCCGCTTCCTGTGGATGTGGCCCAACGCGCGCATCAGCGTGATGGGCGGCGAGCAGGCCGCCGGCGTGCTGGCTACCGTGCGCCGCGACGGTCTGGAGGCGCAGGGCAGCACGTGGAGCGCCGATGAGGAGGCGGCCTTCAAAGCACCCATCCGCGAACAGTACGAGCGCCAGGGTCATCCCTACTACGCCACCGCCCGGCTCTGGGACGACGGCGTTATCGATCCTGCCGATACGCGCCGGGTGCTGGCACTGGCGCTGGCCGCCAGTGCCAATGCCCCGCTCGAGCCCACGCGTTTCGGCGTGTTCCGCATGTGACGCCTGCATTCCGCAGGCGCCGCAGCCACGGTGCGGCGTACTGCGCTGCGGCTCAGAAAAACTCGTATTCAAGCTGGAAGCGCAGCGTGCGATCAGGCGAGCCGTTGACCGTACCGAACAGCAGCGCGGCATCGTACTTCAGGGCCCGTCCGCCACCCAGCAGCATGCGGCCGAAGAATGCCGGTCCGATCTTGTTCTCGATCACACGCAGTGCGCCGATGCGGCCGAACGAGCCGAAGCCCTGTAGCCCCGGCTCGAACGATGCATTGCCGCGCCACTTCCACTGCCAGGCGTACTCGAACTCGGTGCCGGGCTCGCGGTCACGGGAGAGTCCGCGTTTGAACAGCAGGTTGAGGTTGACCAGAGCGCGGCCGAATTCCTTCTGGAACATAGGCCCCAGCTCGACGTAGTTCTTCTTCTCCAAGCGGTCGTGGGCGAACTCCGCGAACAGACCGACGTCCATCCAGTGCTCGCCGATCTCGGTCAGCTGAAATACGTTCTCCCATTCGTAGCCCTCGACCCGCGCGGCGCCGCCCGGGGTCTTGGCGTAGAACACGGCCAGCTCGGTGAACCAGCGCGGTGCAATGCCGTAACCGATGTCGGCAACGTACTGCTGAGCGCGGTTGTCCGGATTGCCGGGCCAGTCGAGCGCGCCGCCGCGGAACTCGATCTCCCACTCGCGATAGCTGACCTGCGGCATATAGACCTTCTCGGCCGGACCGGCCTGCGCCAGCGCCGGAATGCAGGCGAGCAGCAGCAGTGCGAGCGGGCCATGGAGGCGGCAAAACAATCGGTTGCGATGCATCGGAGTACCCCTTGGCGTGGAATCGAAGCGAACGGAGCCGACGCGCCACGAGGACGCGGTGATGGCGAAACAGGGAATCTCAGCCGGTCATGGCACGTTGCGGCGATGCCGAATGCGTCCTGTGCGCCGCTTTGCTTGCGATACGCATGCCGATACCCAGCAGCAGCGCCGTCGCCAGCCAGGCCAGCAACTGCACCGGCGCCGGCCGCGCGCTGTAGCCGACCAGCACATGCAGCGCCTGGCCCGGCAGTGAGTGCTCGCTGAGCAGCGCCGAGCTGTCCCAGAGCGGCTCACCCAATGCCGACAGCAGATCGGCCTGCACCAGGAACGCCACCGCGTCCGCCGTCAGCCCGGCCGCCAGCAGGATCAGCAGCGCGTTGGTGGCACCGAAGAAATGCCGCAGCGGTATGCGCAGCAGTCCGAAGTACAGCAGCAGGCCGATCGTCACGCCGGCCGTGAGGCCCAATGCCAGTCCAGCGCTCAGGTGGCCGGCGCCGCCGGCGAGCATGCCGTAGAGGAACAGCACCACCTCGGAGCCTTCGCGCAGCACTGCCAGCGCCACCACCGCGATCAGCACGGTCAGCGGGCTGGCGCCCGTGCGCACCGACTTGCCGACGTCCTGCATCTGCATCGCCAGCGCGCGCCCATGGGATGCCATCCAGATGACATGCCAGGCGATCATCAGTACCGCCGCCAGCAGCACGCCGGCGTTGAAAACTTCCTGGCCGACGCCGCTGAACAGCGCGGCGATGCGACCGGCGCCCAGCGCCACCAGCAGTGCGCCGAGCACGCCGAGACCGATGCCGCCCAGGAGCGCCGCACCGCGGCGCGGCACGCCGCGCGTAGCCGCGGCCACGATCGAGACGATCAGTGCCGCTTCGAGCACTTCACGGAAGACCAGCAGGGCAATCGCGAGCATGGCCTCACTCCACGCGCAGCACACCCTGCGCCGTCGCAGGGTTGAACTCGCCGAAAAAGCGGTACCGCCCCGGCGGCAGCGGACCGACGAAGATCACCGCTCTGCTGTTCGGCAGGATGATCTTCTCGCGGTCGAAGTCGTTGCTCTCGAACTCCTCCGGCGTGGCGTCGCGATTCTCGACCACCAGCTTCACCTTGGTGTTGGCGGGAATCGTCAGCGTGGCCGGCTGGAAGCGATGGTTCACGATCGCCAGCCGGAACGACGGCGGTTCGGCGGCCACTGCCGTACGCGCAGTACCCATGGCCGCAAGCGCAAGCACAACGGACACGAGAATGGAGATGCGATGCGGCATGACGAGGCCTCTAGAGATTTAGATAATAATAACCATTCTCATTAACTTTGACAAGACGGCTGAAAGGCCCAAGGTCCGGCCCGCTATCATTCCCGTTCTGTTCGGGAGTTCGTATGTCCAGTCCACTCGAAATCACGCGCGAGGGAGCCGTCGCCCGCCTGACTCTGGCGCGCTCGCAAGTGCACAACGCTTTCGACGACGACCTGGTCGCGCGCTTAACAGCGGCGCTACGCGAGCTCGACGCCGACCCCGGCATACGCGCCGCGGTGCTGACCGGCGACGGCAGTACGTTTTCAGCCGGTGCCGACCTGCACTGGATGCGCACCATGGCGACCGCCAGCGAGGCCGAGAACGAAGCCGACGCGCTGCGTCTGGCGACATTGATGCGCGTACTGGACGAGTTCACCAAACCCACCCTCGCCCGCGTCAACGGCTCGGCTTACGGCGGCGGCGTGGGACTGATCGCCTGCTGCGACATCGCCATCGGCGTGCCCACGGCCAAATTCGCGCTCAGCGAGGTCAGGCTGGGGCTGGCGCCGGCGGTGATCTCGCCCTACGTGTTGGCTGCCATCGGGCCGCGCCAGGCGCGGCGGCTGTTCCTCGGCGGTGAGGTGATCGACGCCGCAGAAGCGCAACGCATCGGCCTGCTGCACACGGTGGTGCCGGCGGATGAACTGGATGACGCCTGCGCGCGCCAGTTGCACTGGCTGGCCAAGGGCGGTCCGCAGGCGCAGGCTGCGTGCAAGTCCCTACTGCGCCGGTTGCGACACGCAGCGCTGGATGCGGCCGGTCAGGACGCCGCCAACGCCGCGCTGATCGCGTGCCTGCGCGTCTCGCCCGAGGGGCGCGAAGGCATGCAGGCTTTTCTGGACAAGCGCCCGCCACGCTGGATCGGTGGAGACGGCGCATGAACTTTCCCTTCGACAGCGTGCTCGTCGCCAACCGCGGAGAGATTGCCTGCCGCATCATCCGCACGCTGCGGCGGCTGGGACTGCGCAGCGTCGCGGTGTACTCGGAGGCCGACCGCGATGCCCAGCACGTGCGCATGGCGGACGCGGCTTTCCCGATCGGCGGACCGCGTCCGCAGGACAGCTATCTGCGCAGCGCGGCCATCCTGGAGGCCGCGCGCGCCGGCGACGCCGGCGCCGTGCATCCGGGATACGGGTTTCTCTCGGAGAATCCCGACTTCGCCGAGGCGGTGGCGCAAGCCGGCC
>JAJYTR010000031.1 GCA_021792975.1 Pseudomonadota bacterium
GCGTTTTCCGCACATCGAAGGTCCGCGCAAGGACGATATCTGCTACGCCACGCAGAATCGCCAGGATGCCGTGCGCGCGCTCGCCGCCCAGGTGGATCTGGTGCTGGTGGTGGGATCGGCCAGCAGTTCCAACTCCAACCGCCTGCGCGAACTGGCCGCAAAACAGGGCGTGCCGGCCTATCTGATCGACGGTCCGGAATCGATCGACCCCGCCTGGCTGGCCGGCCGCGCGCGCATCGGTCTCACCGCGGGGGCCTCGGCGCCCGAGCAACTGGTGCGGGACGTGGTCGCGCATCTGCGCGGGCTGGGTGCCGCCGCGGCGCGGGAGCTTTCCGGCGCCGCCGAGACCATCACCTTCGCCCTGCCGCGCGAACTGCGCGGTTGAGCCGTTCCGGCGGTGCCTGCGCACCATCACGTTCCGGTTCCGGCCTGTCCGTTCGGCGGCTTCATTGGCGCGTCCGTCGGATTCTCGATCGCTGACATTACGATACGGTAATAATCGGCCGGTCATGGAGAGGATGCCATGCCGCACGCACGCACGGGCACACACGGGTTTTCGCTGGTCGAGCTGCTGACCGCCATGGTGGTGCTGGCGCTGCTGGTCGTACTGGCGGCACCGGCGCTGCGCGATCTCATGGCGCGGCAACAGGTGCGCGGCGCGGGCAACGACCTGGTCGCCGACCTGCAAGTCGCACGCACGCAGGCCGCCGGCAGCGGCGGCCTGGTGGGCGTGGTGGCGCTCGCAGGCGGCTGGCAGGAGGGCTGGGAGGTCTGGCCCGATGCGGATCCGGACAGCGCGGGTTTCACGGTACCCGCCGACCGCGGCAGGCTGCTGCGCGCGCACGGGGCGCTGCCGCGGAACGTGCGGATGGCGGCAATCCGCGGCGACAGTCTGGATCGCGTGGTGTTCGCCGCGGACGGCGGTGCGTACGATCCGCAACTGCTGGCACGCGCCACCGCAGACACCGTCTTCTCGGTATGCAAACCGGCGGGCGGCCGCGCCCAGGCCGTCCGCGTCACGCTGCGCGCCTCGGGGCGAGTCGAATCGCACCGCGACGACGGCGTCGTCGGGGCGGAGTGCCCATGAGGCCGCCGGCAGCGCCCGCCGCGCGGGGCTTCAGCCTGGTCGAAGTGCTGGTGGCCGTGCTGGTCTTCAGCGTGGGGCTGCTGGGTCTGGCCGGTCTGCTGGTGGTGGCGACGCGCGCCGGTCATGGCGCCTATCTGCGCACCCAGGCCGGCTTTCTGGCCGAGCAGATGGCCAACCGCATGCGGGCCAATCCGCAGGGGGTGTGGGCGGGCCGCTACGACGGCAGCGGCTATCCGATGGCGGGCACGCCGGATGCCTGCGACCGCGCGGCCGGCTGCTCGCCGCTGCAGGTGGCCGCGCGCGACCGCATCCTGTGGAGCCGGCAGCTGCAGCAGTTCCTGCCCGGGGTTTCAGCCAGCATCCGCTGCGCGCAGCCGGCCGGCATGCCGGCGGTCAGCACCACCCAGCACGCCTACCGTCCGCCGTATTCCGGCGTCTGCAGCATGAGCATCCGCTGGACCGAGGCGGCCCTGGCGCGCGGCGCATCGGCTGCGGCGCAGACGTTCGCCTGGACCTTCCAGCCATGAGCGCGCGCGCCGCGTACGGCCGCGCGTGCGGCTACACCCTGGTCGAGCTGATGATCGCGGTGGCGCTGGGCCTGCTGGTGACCGCCGGCATCCTCAGCGTGTTCGCCTCGACCAGCACGGCGGCACGGGTGCAGACGCAACTGGCCCGATTGCAGGAAGAGGGCCGCTTCGCCATGGCCCGACTGGGCAGCGATCTGGCGATGGCCGGCGGCCTCTACGGCAGCAATACCGGCGGCCTGGCGACGCAGCAGACCCATGCCTACATGGACGGTCTGCGCAGCCCCGTTTCGTTCGTGCAGTTCGCCGGTCTGGTGCTGCCGGACAATCCGGTGAGCCTGGCCAGCCCGCCCACGGCACCGTACCCGCTGCCGTCCAGCGTGTACGTCGGCGGATACGAATGCTCGACGACCGCCTGCACGCCGGCGGTGCCCGCGGCGGTGGCGCCGGCGATGGGCACGGCCGCGGGCGACCGCGTGCCCGGGGCCGACGTGCTGACGATCCGCCACGTGCGCGGCCGCGGCTGGTCAGTGTTCGAGGGGGGCTCCAGCCAGAGCTGCGATGCCGCCAACCGGCTCGCCGCGTTGACCATCGTGCCGCAGGCCGGCGACGCGTCGCTGTCCGACTTTCGTCCCGGCGACCTGGCGCTGCTGAGCGACGGCGCGGCGGCCCAGGTGTTCAGGGTGAACCGCGCCGGTGCGGTGTTCACGCCGGTCAGCGAGTTTCCCGGCCATGCGCCGGGCTGCGCCAACACACAGACCGATGCGCGATTGTTCGATTTCACCCGCGATTTCGTCACCGTCACCTATTTCCTGCAACTGGTTGCCGACAGCGATCCGGACGCACCGGCCGGCCACCTGGTGGCGGTGCTGATGCGCAAGGTCAATGGCGGTGCCGCCGAGGAGATCGCGCGCGGCGTCGAACGCCTGGACGTGCGTTATGCCGTCGAGAACGCGGAGGGCGGCGTGGCCTATCTCTCCGCCGACCGCGTGGCTGCGGCCAGCGACGACCCCGGCAGCGCCATCGCCTGCCCGGTGCAGCCCGATTACGGCGCCTTCACCGGCGCCACCCTGGCCGGATTGCAGCAGGGCTGTCTGTGGCGCGCGCTGCGTGCGGTCGAGGTGCATCTGCTGGTGAACAACGCCGCCTTGCTGCCGATGCTGCCGGCTGCCGATCTGGCCTACCGCTACGCCTGCGACGGCAGCGCCGCGTGCAACGGCACCGGACGCGCGCAGCCGCCGTCCCTGCCGCTGACCACGCCGCTGCCCAACGGGCTGGACAAGCGGATGCTGCGGCGCGAATTCGCCGGCCTGTTCAGCGTGCGCAACTACAACCCTTGACCGCGATGGACATCCGCGATCGCACACATCCCATCCAGACGGCGCGGCACGCGCGCGGCGCCGCGCTGATGGTGGCGCTGGTGTTCATGCTGCTGCTGGCCATCCTGGCGCTGGGCGCGATGCGTACCGCGCTGCTGCAGGAGAAAATGGTCGGCGCCGTGCGCAACCAGCAACTGGCGTCGATGGGGGCCGAGTCGGCGCTGCGCGAGGCCGAGTTCCGCCTGTGGTCGGCCAGCATGCGCGGACAGCCGGTGATCTGCGGCCGGCAGGGGCTGGGCGGCTGCTACAGCCATGTGGCCGGCCAGCCCAATCCCATCGTGCGCGGTTTCGTCGACGCCCGCGGCTGGACCACCGCCGGCGCTACCACCTACCGCACGCTGGATCTGGCCGCCGCCGCACAGGACACCGCCCGGCTGGCCGCCAATCCGGTCGCCCTCGTTGAGGATCTCGGCGTGGAAACCCCACCCGGCCTGGGACCGGCACATGAATCCGGTGCCAGCGGGGCCAACGCCGGGCCGCGCAGCACCGACAAGCACCTCTACCGCATCACCGCGCGCAGCACCGGCGGCAACGCCAACAGCATCCGCACGGTGCAGACCACCTTCGCCGCCAAGAGCAATTGAGGAGCCGCCGTCATGCGCCGCCCCGAACCCGATGGCCGCCGGTCCCGTGCCGGTCTGCTGGCGTTGCTGCTGACGCTGGGCGCCGGCGGGCAGTCCATGCCGGTGCACGCGGCGCCCGTCTACTACACGGTGGACCTCAGCGCCATGCCGCCGGATCTCGCCAGGAGCGTGGATCCCAATATCGCCGTGACCTTCGACGACTCGGGGTCGATGGCCTGGGACTTCATGGGCGACAGCCGGCCGTTCGACAACCGCGACTGGACATGGAATGCGCCATGGCTGTGCGCCGGCGTCATCGATCCGCGCGCGACCGGCGGACTGCGCACGCGGCCGATGAACGGCGTTTACTACAATCCGAATGTCCGATACCTGCCGCCGCTGTACCAGGACGGCCGCGCGTTCCCGGATGCCGACGCGTCGCTGCAGGCGGTATGGAACGACGGAATCCGGCGCAATCGCCCGAATGGTGCCGGCGACCCCGGGAGTACGAACTTTTTTCCCGGCAGCCGGGCATGGGTCTGCCGCTATCACGACGGCAACCCGGTCGGCACGGGTCCGTATTACTACCGGTTGAAGGACGGCATCGATGTCGGCACTGCCTCGGCGGTGGATACGGCGGCCCTGTATGACCCCGGGAACTGGGAAGCGGTGGCCGTCGCGCCCGGCGAATATCAGAACTGGGCCAACTGGTGGGCCTATTACCGCACCCGCAACCTGATGACACGCACGGCGCTGTCGCGTGTGTTCGGGCGCATGGGCGGCAACATCCGGGTCGTCTACCAGAACGTCAACGCCAGTCCCTGGCTGGTGCGGGATGCGACGCCCGTCGACGCGTTTTCGGGTATCGCGCGCGCAGCCTTTTTCGACTGGATCTACCGGGTGCCGGCATCCGGCTGGACGCCCGACCGCGAGGCCACGGTGCGCGCGGGGCGGTTTTTCAGCGGCGGATCGGCGTCCGGCGGCAAGCAGTTCACCCGTGCGGATCCCTACTGGAACGGCCTGTCCGGGCCGGACCGGGCCGATCTGGCCTGCCGCCAGAATTTCCACATGCTGGTCACCGACGGCTACTGGAACGGTGACGACGGCGAGGTGATGAGCAATC
Source organism: Pseudomonadota bacterium (assembly GCA_021792975.1). Taxonomy (GTDB): domain Bacteria; phylum Pseudomonadota; class Gammaproteobacteria; order Xanthomonadales; family Rhodanobacteraceae; genus Metallibacterium. Next base: position 4,677 of record JAJYTR010000031.1, read on the forward strand.
TGCCGGGCGATTTCTTCACCAGCCAGAAGTCACGCACACTGCCGGACGGTACCACCTACACCGTCGGCGATGGCGTCAGCCGCATCTTCTGGAACGTCGGCGGCAGCGTTTACGAGTCGTCGCTGGCGAATGTCGCGTTCTACTACTGGGCGCAGGATCTGCGTCCGGACCTGGCCGACCGGGTGCCGGCGTATTTCCCGGACCAATCCACCGGCATCACCGGCGCGCCGGTGACCGGCGCGATCACCGATCCGGCCGCATACCCGGAGATCTACTTCAACCCGGCCAACGACCCCGCCACCTGGCAGCATGTGGTGCAGTTCATGATCACGCTCGGTGTCGCCGGAAGGCTGGATCACCCGAACGATTCGGCGGCCCTGCGAACGGGCGGCAAAGCGTGGCCGCAGCCGGTCTGGAACGGCATCGAAGCGGTGGACGACACCTGGCACGCCTCGGTCAACGGCCGCGGCGACTACTTCAGCGCTTCCGATCCCGGCGGCCTGGTGGCCAAGCTGCAGGACATCCTCAACAACATCGTGGCGCGCCGCACCTCCAGCACCGCGGGCAGCCTCAGCACGGCGGTACTCACCGTCGACACGGTGAGCTACAGCACCGGCTACGACTCCAGCGACTGGAGCGGGACCGCGACCGCGCGCCGCGTGGATGCCGATAGCGGACGGTTCGGCGGCACCCTGTGGGACGCGGGCTGCAGGCTGACCGGCGGATTCTGCGTGCCCACCGGCGCCAACCCGGGTGCGGGCCGCGATCCGGACACGCGCGTCATCCTCAGCGCGCGCGGTACCGGTGCCGGCCAGGGCATCGCGTTCCGCTGGCCGAGCCTGCCCGCGGTGCTGCAGGGACAACTGGACCGCGACGAGAACGGCATCACCGACGGCAACGGCGCCCGACGGCTGGACTTCCTGCGCGGCGACCGCAGCAACGAGGGCAGCTTGTTCCGCCGTCGTGGCTCGCTGCTGGGCGCGGTGGTCAACTCTCAGGCGCTATACGTGGCGGCGCCCGACAGTGCGTATCGCGACACCTTTCCGGTCGGCTCGCCCGAGCAGCTCGCCGCCGCCGGCGGCAACACCTACGAGAAGTTCGTCCACGACCACCGCGACCGCGCGCCGACGGTCTACCTCGGTGCGGCCGATGGCATGCTGCATGCCATCGATGCCACGGCGAGTGCATCCGGTGGTGGCGAGCGCTGGGCCTACGTGCCGTACACCACGTACGCCGCGCTGCCCAAGGTGAGTGCACACAACTACACGCTGCAGCCAATGGTGGACAGCACGCCGGTCGAGCGTGACGTGTTCATCGGCGGCCGCTGGCGCACGCTCCTGGTCGGCAGCCTGCGCCTGGGCGGGCGCGGCATCTACGCTTTGGACATCACCGATCCCGCCGCCAGCGAATCCGATCCCGGCGCCAAGGTTCTGTGGGAGTTCAACCACACCAGCGCCGGCGGTGGCGATCTGGGCTACACCTACGGTCAGCCCAACATCGGCCGTCTGGCCAGCGGCACGTGGGTGGTGCTGGTGCCGGCGGGCTATTTCCCCGAGGGCAGCACCGATCCCGGCGCCACCCGTACCTACAGCAGCCTGTTCGTGCTGGATGCCGCGACCGGTACGCTGATCCGGCAGTTGCGCAGCGACAGCGCGCCGCAAGCCGCAGGGCTGGTCAGCCACGGCCTGGCCGCGCCCGTGCTGGGCGACTACCAGGGCGACCAGATCGACGACGTTGCCTTCGCCGGCGACCTGCAGGGCAACCTGTGGCGCTTCGATCTTTCCAAACCCGATCCGGCCGGCTGGAGCGTGGACCTGGTGTTCCGGCCCGCCACGCTGGGCGCGCGGCCCATCACCACCATGCCGCGACTGTTTCCCGACGCGCTGACGGGACGGTTCGACGTGGTCTTCGGCACCGGCAAGTATCTCGGCCTGTCCGATCGCACCGACGCCGGCGTGCCGACGCAGGCGTTCTACGGCATTCGCGAATACGGTGCGGGTGCGGCCGGCTACCCGGCGACCGACAGCCAGTTGGTGCAGCAGGATCAGAGCCAGCTTGCCAACGGTGCGCGCGTGCTCACCGACTATCCTGCGCCGGCCAGCAGCCGCGGCTGGTATTTCCTGCTTGATACCAACGCCGGCGAGCGCAGCGTGGTCAGCCCCGTCGCGTTGTTCGATACCAACCGCGCCGTCCTCACCACGCTGATTCCCGGCGGCAACGACCCCTGCAACCCCGGTCGCCGCGGTGCCGTGCTGGTGGTGGATGCGGCCAACGGCGGTCCCAGCGCGGGTCTGGACAAGCTGGCCGGCGCGCTGGCGGTTGCTGCCGGCTACGGCGTGGCGGGCATCGAGGTAGGCAACCCGCCCGCGGCCGGCATGCTGCCCGTCGCCACGCGCGTGGGCGGCGGCAACCTGATGCTGCCGGGCATCCTGCTGCCGGGCGGCAGCACCTTCCAGTTCTCCGACAGCTACTGGCGGCGGCGTTCCTGGCGCGTGCTGCAGGAGGGCAACTGACCATGCGGACCACGGTGCGTGCGCGCGGCGGGCGCGGGTTCAGCCTGATCGAACTGATGCTGGCGGCGGTGGTCATCGCCATCCTGGCGGTCATTGCCGTACCCGCCTATCGCGGCTACGTGCTGCGCGCGCACCGCACCGAGGGCAAGGACCTGCTGACACGGCTGGCGCAGGCGCAGGAGCGCTACTACACCGCCCATAACCGGTACGCGGACGATTTCGCCACGCTGGGCCAGCCGCAGACTTCGCCCGGTTCCTGGTACGTCGCGCGCATCGCCGTCGCCGGCTCCAGCCAGGCCTACACGCTGACGGCGGTGCCGCAGGGCCCGCAGGCGGCCGATGCCTGCGCCGATCTCACCCTGGACAACACCGGAGTCCAGGGCTACAGCGGCAGCAGCGGCAACGGTGCCTGCTGGTGAGCCGCGCGGTTGTCCCGCGCCCGACGCCGCGCTTACAATCCGCGGCCCGTGCCGGAATAGCTCAGCTGGTAGAGCGGCGCATTCGTAATGCGTAGGTCGGGGGTTCGAATCCCTTTTCCGGCACCAGTTCTCCTCGTGCGCCCGCTGCGGGCCCTGCGGGCCATCTGAGCCCCGCGCATGAATCTGCTCGCGCTGGAAACCGCCACCGATCTGTGTTCGGCCGCGCTGTGGTGCGATGGCCGCGTGCTGGCGCGCAGCGTCGAAGCGCCGCGCCGCCAGGCCGAACTGCTGCTGCCGATGTGCGAGGCACTGCTGGACGAGGCCGGCATCGGCCGCCGCCGGCTCGACGGCATCGCCTGCGGACGCGGTCCGGGTGCGTTCACCGGCGTGCGTCTGGCGGTGTCGGTGGCGCAAGGGCTGGCGCTGGCGCTGGACCGCCCGCTGTTGCCGGTGTCGACCTTGGCCGCGCTGGCGCTGGCAGCGCCGGCCGATGCGGATGCCGTGCTGGCGGTTCTGGACGCGCGCATGGGCGAGGTGTACGCGGCGGCGTTCCGGCGCACCGGCGTGGAGACGCTGCAGTCGCTGGGTGCGGAGACGGTGGGCGCGGCCGCTGCACTTGCGGTGCCTGCGGCCGCGGCGTGGTTCGGCGTGGGCAGCGGCTGGGGCCCTTACGCAGCGGCGCTGCGCGCGTGCCTGGGTACGGCGGTGCTGACCGGCATCGACACACACGCCGCGCCGCAGGCGGCCGCAGTAGCCCGGCTGGCGGCGCCGCTGCTGGCGGCGGGTGGGGGCATGCCGCCGTCGCAGGCGCTGCCGATCTATCTGCGTGACCGCGTGGCGCTGACCCGCGCCGAGCGCGGCGCGTGAAGGCGCAAGCCGGAGCCGGCTTGCCGCCCGGCGCGGACCTGCTCCGCCCGATCCATCGCGTCCACGCAAGGCTGCCGATTCCCAGCCGTTGCGTACCGCAGCGGCAGCCTCACGCAGCATTCCGCGCAACCCGGAATGACGAGGTCACGCGCCAGCATCCCCACGCGGCGCGGCGGTGTCACGCCAACCGCCATCCGGGATCACGATTCGCGTTCATGGGCCGGCGCGTCGGCCCGGCCCGTCGCCGCCATGCGGCGGCTGGCGAGGTGCTGGCGCAGTTCGTCCTCGCGCAGGGGCGGCGCATACAGAAAACCCTGCACGGCGTCGCAGTCGTGTTCACGCAGCCAGCGCTCTTCGGCTCTCTGTTCGACACCTTCGGCGACGGTCTTCAGGCCCAGCGCCCGTGCCATGTCCAGCATTGCCTGCACGATCGCCTGGCTGTCGCGGGCCTGGTGCACATTGCGCACGAACAGGACGTCGATCTTCAGTTTGCACACCTGCAGACGTTTAAAGTGCGCGAGGCTGGAATAGCCGGTACCGAAGTCGTCGATGACCACCGCCACGCCGCTGTTGGCCAGCGCATTGATACGGCGGCGCACGCCGTCGCCGACGTGCATGGCGACCGTTTCCGTGATCTCCAGCTCCAGTGCACCCGCGGGTAGGTGGTGGTCCCGCATTTGCGCGCGAGCGAGTTCGACGAATGCATCGCTGCGCAACTGGTTGGGCGACACGTTGACCGCCAGTGGGCCGGCATAGAGGCCTTGCGCGCGCCAGCGCGCCAGTTGCGCAGCCGCTTCGCTCAGCACCCAACTCCCCAGCGCATCCATCAGATTGTTGCGCTCGGCGACTTCGATCAGCTCGGCCACCGGCACGTCGCCATCGCGGCGGCCGCGCCAGCGCACCAGGGCCTCCATGCCCGTCAGACTGCCGTCGTGCAGGCTGTACTGCGGCTGGTAGCGCAGATACAGGCCGTCGCCGTCCGTCCGCAGGGCATCGCGCAGGTGCGTGCCCAGTTCGGCATGGCGGGTTTCGCGCAGGCGCATGGGCGGATCGAATACCTGCGCGCGGCCGCGGCCGCCGCGTTTGGCCAGGCCGAGAGCCAGGTCGGCCGCACTGAGCAGGCTGTCGGCATCGCCGCCATGGTCGGGGTACAGGGCAATGCCGACGCTGCAGCCGGAGGGTGCGGCGATCGCGTCCATCTGTCCGCAGGCCGTCGCCACCGCGGCCATGGCGTATTCGGCTACCGCCAGCGCCTGTTCGCCGCTGCTGGCGGTACTGGCCAGCAGGACGAACTCGTCGCCGCTGAAACGGGCCAGCAGGGTGTGCTCATCCAGGAGGTTGCGCAGGTGCGTCGCCACCGCGCGCAGCAGACGGTCGCCCTGCGCGTGGCCATGCACCTCGTTGACGCTACGGAAATGATCCAGATCCAGAAGCAGTACCGCGAATCGCTGTGCGCGCACTGTACGGATGTGCTCGTCGATGCGCGTGCTCAACCATGCGCGGTTGGGCAGACCGGTGGGCGTGTCCGTTGCGGTCAGCATGCGATGCAACGCGTCGGCATGACTCTGTGCGGTCATTTCCACGCCCACCAGCAGCCGGCGGGGTGTGCTCGCGCCATCCACGGTGGTGGCGCTCCACTGCATGGGCAGTTCGGCGCCGTCTGCGCGTCGCAGCAGCAGAATCGTGCTGTGCCCTGCGTGCAAGGGCACCAGGGCGTTGCCATCTTCAGCCAGTTGCTCGAAGTGCCGACCGATCAGCGCCTCGCAGGGATATCCCAGCGCGCTTGCGGCCGCGGTGTTGGCATCCAGGATGCGCAAATCCGTGTCGTGGACCAGCAGGGCGGGGACTGGCAGGCTGGCGAACAGCCTTGCATAGTCCTGTCGCGCGGTGCGGGCCAGTCGCTCCTGCCGCAGGTAGTCTGACAGCGAGCGTCGCAACAGATGCCAGATCAGGCCGGCACTGACCAGTACGAACAGGGCGCCCTTGGCCACGGTGAACAGCCAGCGTTGGCCATGTGTCAGCGGCAGGACGCTGGCCAGCAGGAGATCGGTCGTCGCCAGCCAGGCAATGGCCAGCAGTAGGTAACGGCGCACGATCCGCCGCGGCTGGCGCAGCAGGCCCAGGCGCGCGCGGCGATACGTGTCTTCGCTGGCCGCAAGGAGGGATCGCTGTCCGTCCGCCATCGACTGCTGCTCGACCATTGCGCACCTCGCTGGGGCTTGCCACCTCGTTCGCGTACGCCGTGCCGCAGCCGTCATGCCGCTGGCGCACCGGGCAGCACCGCGATGGCGCGGCAGCGCTTTGGCTGCGTTTACCGGTGATTGCACTGTTTTCGCGCAGCCGTGCCCGTGCCGGACCCGCAGCGGACCGTAGTTTGTTTCACTCGATCCTTTCGGCATGTTCCGCAGCCGTTTGCGTCGCCGGGCCCGCACGAGCTGCCGGATATGGATCGCGTTCGATACGAAAACCTGCGATGCATATGAGATGCATCACGATTTCGTACGAATAGCGCATGGGTCCTGCATAAGATCTCCGAGGTAAAACGGACGCCGTGAACGTGGTCCGACCTTGACCATGCGGCGATGGTCACGCCCGAAGCCAGCTTGTCTGCGCCCCCCAACGGCTGCGAGGACCAGCAATACGGAGCCAGAATATCCTATTTTGGATTAATTCTCTCCGGTTATTGCAAGCGCGATATTCCGTTTTGGTCATCCGTTGTGGCGCGTCAATACTCGCGCGCCAGGGTGGTCAAGCCATGAGCTCCAACGGACGCGCCAAGGACTATGCGTTGCTGATCGAAATGCTTCGGTCCCAGCGCATCGCTCTCGGCATCAGCCAGGTCGACCTGGCGGCGCGACTGCGCGTCAATCAGGCCTATATTTCCAAAAGCGAGCGCGGCGAGCGGCGGCTGGATGTGATCGAATGGATCGTGTTCTGTGAAGCCATGGATGTGGCCGCAGACGAATTTCTGCAACGTTACCTGCGGCGTCGCGATAGAACCGATTGAACCGACCGCGATCCTCGGAACGCCGCGCAGCAGTCCCCCGGTCTGTGCCTGCGGCGGAGCCTGACAGGCACGTACCTGCCAGGTGCCGGAAAGGCCATCGGCGCGGTGCCGGGCATGACCGGACCGCGCATGCCGCAGCCACGGCCGGGCGCGATGGCCCCTGCGCGCCGCCGGCCGCCGCGCCGCGCCGCGAGCCGGACTCAATCCTCCTCGGCGCGCGGCTTCCAGGCCGCCGCCAGGCGTTTCTGCTCGGCGGCCGGGGTCGGCTCGTAGTGCGCCAGTTCCATGGCGTAGCGGCCCTGCCCGGCGGTGGCGGCTTTCAGCTCGGTGGCGAAACCCTCCAGCGCCGCCAGCGGCGCCTGCGCGCGGATCAGCCCTTCGCCGGCACGCGGGCTGTCGGTCCCCAGGATGCGCGCGCGGCGCGCGGCGAGACTGCCGGTGAGATCGCCCATGCTGGATTCGGGCACGCTGACCTCGAGATTGACGATGGGTTCCAGCACGATCGGCCCGGCCTTGGCCACCGCGTCGAGAAAGGCCCGGCGCCCGGCGCTGACGAAGGCCACCTCCTTGGAGTCCACCGGGTGGCTCTTGCCCTCGTACACGGTGACGCGCACGTCCTCGATGGGATAGCCCGCCACCGCTCCCTGCGCCAGCCCCTGGCGCACGCCTTTCTCGACCGCCGGCATGAACTGGCCGGGGATGGTGCCGCCCCTGACCGCGTCGACGAACTCGAAGCCGGCTCCGCGCGGCAGCGGTTCGACGCGCAGGAACACTTCGCCGAACTGGCCGGCGCCGCCGGTCTGTTTCTTGTGCCGGTGGTGGCCTTCGGCGGAGTGGGCCACGGTCTCGCGGTAGGCGATGCGCGGCGCTCGCTGCGCCACCTCGACGCCGAAGCGTGCGCGCAGCCGGTCCAGCGTCACTTTCAGGTGCAGCTCGCCCAGGCCGCGGATGACGGTTTCGTTGAGCTCCTTGTGGTGCTCGAGACGGAAGCAGGGGTCCTCCTCGGCCAGCCGCGCCAGCGCCAGGGCCAGCTTCTGTTCCTGGCCCTTGCTGGCGGCCTCGATGGCCAGCGCGAACATCGGTTGCGGCAGGGCGACCGGATCCAGCCGGATGCCGTCCTCGTCGTGCGAGTCGTGCAGCACCGCCTCGGGGTGGATCTCCTCGACCTTGGCCACGGCGGCGATGTCGCCGGGGATGGCCTCGGCGATCTCCACCGTGTCCTTGCCGCGCAGGCGGAACAGATGCCCCACCTTGAACGGCTTGCGCGCGTCGTCCACGTAGAGCTGCGCCTCGCGGCGCACGCGGCCCTGGTGCACGCGGAATACCGCGATCTTGCCCAGGAAGGCGTCGTGCTGGATCTTGAACACATCGGCCAGCACGTGGCGCGCGGGGTCGGGCTGCACCACGATGGCCGCGCCGTCGCCGGCGCGCCGGTAGGGCGGCGGGTTGCCCTCGGCCGGATTGGGCAGCAGCCGCCGCGCGAGTTCGATGAATTCGGCCACGCCGGTGCCGTTGCGCGCGCTGACGAAGACCACCGGCACCAGATGGCCCTCGCGCAGGCACTGCTCGAAGGCGTCGTGGAGCTCCTGCGGGGCCAGCGCCTGTTCGCCCTCGTCCAGATAGCGGCCCATCATGCGCTCGTTGATCTCCACCACCTGGTCGAGGATACGCGCGTGGGCCGCGGCGAGGCCGTCGAAGTCGGTTTCGCCTTCGCGGTGGAAGAAGGCATCCAGCACCGACGTCCGTCCGCGCGCCGGCAGGTTCACCGGCAGGCACTCGGGACCGAATTCGGTACGCAGGGCCTGCACCAGCGCTTGCAGGTCGGTGTCTTCGGCGTCGATGCGGTTGACCACCAGCACGCGGGCCAGCCCGCGCTCGCGGGCGTAATGCATCATGCGCCGCGTGCCGTATTCGATGCCGGCGGCGGCGTTGACCACGATGGCCACGGTCTCCACCGCGGCCAGGGCCGCCAGGGTGGGGCCGCGGAAATCGGCGTAGCCGGGGGTGTCGATCAGGTTGATGCGCAGGTCCGGGCGTTCGATCGTGGCCAGCGCGCTCTGGATGGAGTGTCCACGGGCGATCTCTTCGGCATCGAAATCGCTGACGGTGCTGCCGCGCTCGACGCTGCCTGCCGTCTGGATCAGGCCGCCGGCATGCAGCAGGGCTTCGAAGAGGGTGGTTTTGCCGGCGCCCGGATGTCCTGCCAGGGCGATGTTGCGGATGTCGCGGGGGGTGATGGCCATGCGGCTGCCTCCAGTGCGGTGCGCGCCGGTGGGGCGCGGGATCGCGGGCGGGCCCGTCCACGGAGAACATGCCGCCACCGGCGCGGCCGGCGCGGGCGGGTCTTGCCGGCGGCGCGTCGCGGCCGCCGGCCCCATAGCGTTGTGCCGCGCGCGCGGCCGGTCAAGCTGCGGGTGCCGCGGGGCGGCGCCGGCCCATCTTTGCCGCATCGCAGCACTGGACAAGCGCGCGATCGCGCGGCAGTCTCAGGCCATCCGCCCAGCGTTTGGCACGGCCGCAAGGGTCCGCGCGACGTCGGCGTCTGCGCGGTGCCGGAGAGTCGCATGCCGCCATCGTCGTTTGCAGCGCAGCAACCCGCCGCCGAGGGGCTGTATCGCCGCGCGTACGAGCATGACGCCTGCGGGGTGGGTTTCGTGGCGCACGTGCGCGGAGAGAAGTCGCACGCCATCGTGCAGGACGGCCTGGCCATCCTGCGCAACCTCGACCACCGCGGCGCGGTGGGCGCCGACCCGCTGATGGGCGACGGCGCCGGCATCCTCATCCAGATTCCCGACGCGCTGTACCGCGAGGACATGTCCGCGCGCGGCGTGCGTCTACCGCCGCCGGGCGAGTACGGCGTGGGCATGGTGTTCCTGCCGCGCGAGCCGGCCTCGCGCGCCGCCTGCGAGCAGGAGATCGAGCGCGCCGTGCGCGCCTGCGGGCAGCGCGTGCTGGCCTGGCGCGACGTGCCGGTGGACACGGAGATGCCGATGTCGCCCGCCGTGCGCGCGCGCGAACCGGTGATCCGCCAGGTGTTCGTCGGCCGGGGGGCGCAGGTGGTGGTGGCGGATGCGCTGGAGCGCCGCCTGTACGTGATCCGCAAGACCGCCAGTCACGCCATCCGCGCGCTGGGCCTGCGCCACGGCACCGAATACTTCGTGCCCTCGATGTCCACGCGCACCGTGGTCTACAAGGGCCTGCTGCTGGCCACGCAGGTGGGCCGCTACTACCGCGATCTGGCCGACGCGCGTTGCGTCTCGGCGCTGGCGCTGGCGCACCAGCGCTTCTCCACCAACACCTTTCCCGAGTGGGCGCTGGCCCATCCCTATCGTTACGTGGCCCACAACGGCGAGATCAACACCGTACGCGGCAACTACAACTGGATGCGCGCGCGCGAAGGCGCGATGCGCTCGCCGCTGCTGGGCGATGATCTGGAAAAACTCTGGCCGCTGATCTATCCCGAGCAGTCCGACACCGCCTGTTTCGACAACGTGCTCGAACTGATGGTGATGGCCGGCTACCCGCTGGCGCAGGCGGTGATGATGATGATTCCCGAGGCCTGGGAGCAGCACGCGCACATGGAGCCGCGCCGGCGCGCCTTCTACGAGTACCACGCGGCCATGCTGGAGCCCTGGGACGGTCCGGCCGCCATCGCCTTCACCGACGGCCGCCAGATCGGCGCCACGCTGGACCGCAACGGCCTGCGCCCGGCGCGCTACGTGCTCACCGACGACGACCGCGTGATCCTGGCTTCCGAGGTCGGCGTGCTGCCCGTCCCCGAGAGCCGCATCGTGCGCAAGTGGCGCCTGCAGCCGGGGCGCATGCTGCTGATCGACACCGAGGCCGGCGGCATCGTCGACGACGACGAGTTGAAGGCGCAGCTGGCCGCGGCGCGGCCCTACCGGCAGTGGGTGGAGGACTTGCGCGTGCCGCTGGACGCGCTGGACACGCCGGGCGGCGAGTCCGGGGCGCCGTCACCGCCGGCGGATCTGGCGCAGCGCCTGCGCGCCTTCGGCTGCGGCGAGGAAATGCTGCTGCAGGTGCTGGCGCCGATGGCCGGGCAGGGCGAGGAGGCGGTGGGTTCGATGGGCGACGACGCGCCTCTTGCGGTGCTCAGCGCGCGTCCGCGTCCGCTGTCGGCCTACTTCCGCCAGCGCTTCGCGCAGGTCACCAACCCGCCCATCGATCCCGTGCGCGAACAGCTGGTGATGTCGCTGACCGGTTTCGTCGGACCGCGGCCGGACCTGCTCGACATCAACCAGGTCAATCCGCCGCTGCGGCTGGAAGTCGTCCAGCCCATCCTGGATTTCGACAGCATGGCGCGCCTGGCGCAGATCGCGCGCATCAGCGACGGCAAGTTCCGCAGCTACATGCTGGACATCACCTATCCGGCCGCCTGGGGCGCCGAGGGCATCGAGGCGCGGCTGGCTTCGCTGTGCGCCGAGGCGGTGGACGCGTTGCGCGGCGGCCACAACATCCTGATCGTCTCCGACCGCGCGCACGGCGCCGCGCGTGTGGCCGTGCCGGCGCTGCTGGCGCTCTCGGCGCTGCATCAGCATCTGATCGCGCGCGGCCTGCGCACGCAGACCGGACTGGTGGTGGAGACCGGTGCGGCGCTGGAAGTGCACGACTTCGCCACGCTGGCCGGTTACGGCGCCGAGGCCATCCATCCCTATCTCGCCCTGCACGCGGTGGCGTCGCTGGCGGCGGAACTGTCCGACGCGCAGGGCAGGCCGCTGGCGGCGGCAGCGGCGCAGCGGCATTACATCAAGGCCATCGGCAAGGGCCTGCTGAAGGTGATGTCGAAGATGGGCATTTCCACCTTCATGAGCTACTGCGGCGCGCAGTGTTTCGAGGCGGTGGGGCTGGCGCGCGCGCTGGTGGACAGGTACTTCTGCGGCACCGATTCCAGCGTGGATGGCCTGGACCTGTTCGGCCTCGCCGCCGAATCGCTGCGGTTGCATCATGCCGCCTGGAACGGGGCCGACGAGGATCGCGAGCTGCTGGGCGGCGACTACGCCTGGCGCGCGCAGGGCGAGGCGCACCTGTGGTCCCCCGACGCGGTGGCCAGGCTGCAGCATGCCGTGCGCAGCGGCCGCTTCGAGACCTACCGCGAGTACGCCGCGCACATCGACGGCGCCTCGCGCCGCCTGCTTACGCTGCGCGGACTGCTGGAACCGCGCATGTGCGCCGAGGGGCCGATCCCGCTGCAGGAGATCGAGCCGGCCAGCGCCATCGTGCGCCGCTTCAGCACCGGCGCCATGTCGCTGGGCTCGATTTCCACCGAGGCGCACGCGACGCTGGCGCTGGCCATGAACCGCATCGGCGGGCGCAGCAACACCGGCGAGGGCGGCGAGGATCCGGCCCGCTACCGGGCCGAGCTGTTCGAGGGCGACGCGCTGCGCGAGGGCGACACGCTGGCCGGCGTGCTGGGCGGCGATGCCGTGGTGGCCGACCAGTCGTTGCGCGCGGGCGACTCGCTGCGTTCGCGCATCAAGCAGGTGGCCTCCGGCCGCTTCGGCGTCACCACCGGTTATCTGGTGAGCGCCGACCAGATCCAGATCAAGATGGCGCAGGGCGCCAAGCCGGGCGAGGGCGGCCAGTTGCCGGGCAGCAAGGTCAGCGACTACATCGGCTACCTGCGCCATGCCGTGCCCGGCGTGGGGCTGATCTCGCCGCCGCCGCACCACGACATCTACTCCATCGAGGATCTGGCGCAGCTGATCCACGACCTCAAGAACGTCAACCCCACCGCCTCGATCAGCGTCAAGCTGGTGTCCGAGGCCGGCGTGGGCACCATCGCCGCCGGCGTGGCCAAGGCCAAGGCCGACCACGTGGTGATCGCCGGCCACGACGGCGGCACCGGCGCGGCGCCGCTGTCCAGCATCAAGCGCGCCGGCATCCCATGGGAGATCGGCCTGGCGGAGACGCAGCAGACATTGCTGCGCAACGGCCTGCGTGGCCGCATCCGCGTGCAGGTGGACGGCCAGCTGCGCACCGGCCGCGACGTGGTGATCGCCGGGCTGCTGGGCGCCGACGAGTTCGGTTTCGCCACTGCGCCGCTGGTTGCCGCCGGCTGCATCATGATGCGCAAGTGCCACCTCAACACCTGCCCGGTGGGCATCGCCACCCAGGATCCGCGCCTGCGCAGGCTGTTTTCGGGCACGCCGGAGCACGTGGTCAACTACTTCTTCTTCGTGGCCGAGGAGGTGCGCGCGCTGATGGCGCGGATGGGCATGCGCCGCTTCGATGATCTGGTCGGCCGCGTCGAGCTGCTGGAGGTGCACACCGGGCGTGCCCACGCCAAGGCCGCCGGGATCGACCTGACACGCCTGCTGGCGGCGGGCGACGGGCCGCGCCATCACGTGGCGGCACAGGACCACGGCCTCGACCGCGCGCTGGACCACACCCTGATCGCGCGCGCCGAGCCGGCGCTGGCGCGCGGCGAACGCGTGCACTTCATCCAGGACGTGCGCAACGTCCACCGCAGCGTGGGCGCCATGCTGGCGGGGGAGCTGGTACGCCGTCGCGGCGCCGCCGGGCTGCCCGACGACACCCTGCACATCCAGATGGAAGGCAGCGGCGGCCAGAGCTTCGGTGCATTCCTGGCGCCCGGCATCACGCTGTACCTGATCGGGGACGCCAACGACTACACCGGCAAGGGCCTCTCCGGCGGACGCGTGGTGGTACGCCCCAGCATCGACTTCCGCGGCGAGGCGCACGAGAACATCATCGTCGGCAACACCGCGCTGTACGGCGCCACCTCCGGCGAGGCGTTCTTCCGCGGCGTCGCCGGCGAGCGCTTCGCGGTGCGCAACTCCGGCGCCATCGCGGTGGTGGAGGGCGTGGGCGACCACGGCTGCGAGTACATGACCGGCGGCACCGTGCTGCTGCTGGGCGCGACCGGGCGCAACTTCGCTGCCGGTATGAGCGGCGGCGTGGCCTACGTCTACGACGTCGACGGCCGTTTCGCGCAGCGCTGCAACGCCGCGCAGGTGGCGCTGGAACCGGTGCTGCCTGCGGCCGAACAGATCGACCGCATCGCACCCGCGCTGTGGCACGGCGGCGAGACCGACGAAGCGCAGCTCAAGCGTCTGCTGGAAGCGCATCACCGCTGGACCGGATCTCTGCGTGCACGCGAGATCCTGCGCGACTGGAACGGCGCGCGCGCGCGCTTCGTCAAGGTGTTTCCGCACGAGTACCGGCGGGCGCTGGGCGATGCGGCCGCGCGCCGCGAGGCCGCGCAGCAGATCGAGCGCGCCCGCAGTACCGCACATTGAGGACCGGACCATGGGCAAGATGACAGGATTCCTGGAATTCGCGCGCGTCGAGGAGCCGCACGAGGCGCCCGCCGGGCGCCTGCGCCACTGGCGCGAGTTCACGCCGGCGCTGGCGGACGCGCCGGCGCGCACGCAGGCGGCGCGTTGCATGGACTGCGGCATCCCGTTCTGCAACCACGGCTGCCCGGTGCACAATCTCATCCCCGAGTTCAACGATTTGCTGTGGAACGGGCACTGGCGACGCGCGCTGGAGCGTCTGCACGCCACCAACAACTTTCCCGAGTTCACCGGGCGGCTGTGTCCGGCTCCGTGCGAGGCGGCCTGCACGCTGGGCATCCACCAGGCACCGGTGGGGATCAAGTCGATCGAGCACGCGCTGGCCGACCGGGGCTGGACCGAAGGCTGGATCGCGCCGCAGCCGCCGGCCGCGCGCAGCGGCCGGCGCGTGGCCGTCGTCGGTTCCGGCCCCGCCGGACTGGCTGCCGCGCAGCAGTTGGCCCGCGCCGGCCACGCGGTGACCGTGTTCGACCGGCAGCCCCTGCCGGGCGGCCTGCTGCGCTACGGCATCCCTGATTTCAAGCTGGACAAGACGCTGATCGACCGCCGTATCGGCCAGATGCAGGCGGAGGGCGTGCGCTTCGAGTGCGGCGTCGAGGTGGGCGCGGGCGGAGACCGGCTCGCGCCGGCCGCGCTGCTGGAGGCGTTCGACGCCGTGCTGCTGGCCGCGGGCGCCGAGCAGCCGCGCGATCTGCCGATCCCCGGCCGCGAACTGGGCGGCATCCACTACGCCATGGATTTCCTGGTGCCGCAGAACCGCCGCAACGCCGGCGAGCAGCCGGCCGGCGCGCCCGATGCCGCCGGCAAACGGGTGGTGGTGATCGGCGGCGGCGACACCGGCAGCGACTGCGTGGGCACCGCCAACCGCCAGGGAGCGCGCAGTGTCACCCAGATCGAACTGCTGCCGCAGCCGCCGGAGCAGGAGAACAAGCCGCTGGTGTGGCCTTACTGGCCGGTCAAGCTGCGCACCAGCAGCAGCCACGAGGAAGGTTGCATGCGCGACTGGGCGCTGGCGACGCAGGCGTTCCTGCCCGCCGCAGACGGACGCGGCGTGGGCGCGCTGCGGGTGGCGCGCGTGGAATGGCGCGACGGCCGCATGCACGAGATCGCCGGCGGTGCCTTCGAGGTCGAGGCCGACCTGGTCCTGCTGGCGCTGGGATTCGTGCATCCGCGCGCGGCGCTGCTGGAGTCTTTCGGCGTCGAGCGTGACGCCCGCGGCAACGCCCGCGCCGAGGCCGGTGCCAACGGCGGCTATGCCACCAGCGTACCGCGCGTGTATGCCTGCGGCGACGTGCGCCGCGGCCAGTCGCTGGTGGTCTGGGCCATCCGCGAGGGGCGCGAGGCGGCGCGGGCCATCGAGCGGGCGTTCGCCGCGGCGGCGGTCGCGCCGGCATGAACGATACCGCCCCCGCCGTGCACCCGCTGGCTGACGTGCGCGAGCGTCTCGATGCCATCGACCAGCAGCTGCTGGAACTGCTGCAGGCACGCAACCGCATCATCGGCGAGGTGATCGCCGCCAAGATCGAGCGCCAGCTGCCCATTTTCGACGGTGCGCGCGAGGACGAGAAGATCGCCCGCTTCCGCAGCGAGGCGGCCGCGCGCGACCTCGATCCGGACTGGGCCGAGGATTTCCTGCGCATGGTCATGAGCAGTTCGCGCGCGCGGCAGTCGCGCGGCCGTTTCCCGCGTCCGCCGGGGCCGCCGCGGCGGGTGCTGCTGGTGGGCGGCGCCGGCGCCATGGGCACGCTCTACCGCAGCCATTTCGAGCGCAGCGGACACCCGGTGCGCGTGCTCGAGCGGGGCGACTGGCTGCACGTGCAGGCGCTGGCCGCGGACGTGGATCTGGCCATCGTCTGCGTGCCCATCGGACACACGCCGGAGGTGATCCGCAGGCTCGCCCCGCACCTGCCGGCGCAGGCGGTGCTGGCCGATTTCACCTCGACCAAGCGCGGCATCCTCGAATGCATGCTGGCGGCGCATCCCGGTCCGGTGCTGAGCCTGCATCCCATGCACGGGCCCGACACCACGCTGGGACGCCAGCTAATGCTGTATTGCGCGGCGCGCGATGCCGCAGCCGGCGCCTGGCTGATCGAGCAGTGCCGGCTGTGGGGCATGCGCACCGCCGCGGTCGTCGCCGACGACCACGATCGCGTGATGCACCAGATCCAGGGCCTGCGCCACTTCGGCACGCTGCTGCACGGCGCCTTCCTGCGCCACAGCGGGCTGCAGCCCGACGCGCTGCTGCAATACTCCAGCCCGGTGTACCGGATGGAACTGGCTATGACCGCGCGCATGTTCGCGCAGGATGCGCGGATGTATGCCGACATCGTGCTGGCCGACGCCGAGCGCCGGCAGCTGCTGCAGGATTACCTCGCGCTGCAGCAGGGCTTCGCGCGCATGGTCGCCGACAACGACCGCGAGGCTTTCGTGCGCGAATTCCGCGAGATCGCGGCATTCTTCGGCGACTACGCCGCGCGTGCGCGCCAGGAGAGCGCCTACCTGGTCGAGCGGCTGTCCGAGCGTTTCGCCTGAGCGGCACACGACGGCGGCGCGGCTTCGGGCTGATAGACTGGAGCGCTTTCCGAGGGTGCTGCCATGCACGTGATCGAAGGCGGATACGCCACGCCGCGCGGACGCATCGCGCTGGTGGCTGCGCGCTTCAACGGCCAGATCGTCGATGCGCTCATCGCGGGGGCCCGCGACATGCTGCTGCGCCACGGCGTGGCCGACGACGCCATCGACCTGGTGCGCGTGCCCGGCGCGTTCGAGCTGGGGCCGGTGGCCGCACGACTGGCCGCGGGCGGGCGCCACGCCGCGGTGATCGCGCTGGGCTGCGTCATCCGCGGTGCCACCGCGCATTTCGATTACGTCGCCGGTGCCGCGGCCAACGGCATCGCGCAGGCCGCGCAGGCGGGCCGGGTACCGGTGGTGTTCGGCGTGCTCACCACCGAGAGCATCGAGCAGGCGCTGGAGCGCGCCGGCACCAAGGCCGGCAACCGCGGCGCCGATGCGGCGCTGGCCGCGATCGAATTGGCCGACCTGTACGGCAAGCTGGGCGCATGAACGCCGCGCGGCATCCGCCGGGAGCGGCGGGCGTGGATCCGGCCGCGCGCAGCCGCGCGCGCCGGCGGGCGCTGCAGGCCCTGTACGCCTGGCAGCTCTCGGGTACGCCCGTCGCCGGCGTGATCAAGCAGTTCCGGCACGAGCAGGACATGGAAGTGGCCGATCTCGAATACTTCGAAGACCTGGTGCGCGGCGTGGCCGCACACGTGGCCGAACTGGATGCCGCGCTGGTGCCGCTGCTGGACCGCCCGGTGGCGCAGGTGGATCCGATCGAGCGCGGCGCACTGCGTCTGGGTGCGTACGAGTTGCGCTATCGCGCGGACGTGCCCTACCGCGTGGTGCTCAACGAAGCCATCGAGGTGGCCAAGCGCTTCGGCGCCGAGCATGGACATACCTACGTCAACGGTGTGCTCGACCGTCTGGCCGCGCAATGGCGCGCGCCCGAGTACCGCTCTGCGCGCGGCTGAGTCGGTGGCCGAGTTCGCGCTGATCGAACGGATCCGCGCCCGCGCCGCGACCCGCCGCGCCGACGTGCTGCTGGGCATCGGCGACGACGCCGCCGTGCTGGATCCGCAGCCCGGCATGCAGTTGGCGGTCTGCACCGATACGCTCAACGCCGGCGTGCACTTTCCGGCCGGCACCGCGCCCGATGCCATCGGCTGGAAGGCGCTGGCGGTGAACCTCTCGGATCTGGCCGCGATGGGTGCCGAGCCGGCCTGGGCACTGCTGGCGCTGAGCCTGCCCGCGGCCGATGCCGCCCTCGTGGATGCGCTGGGCGCGGGCCTGCTGCGGCTGGCCGAGACGCACGGTGTCGCCCTGGTGGGCGGCGATACCACGCGCGGGCCGCTCAGCCTCGCCGTCACCGCGCTGGGGCAGGTGCCCGCGGGACTCGCGCTGGCCCGCGGCGGCGCGCGCGCCGGCGACGCCATCGTGGTCACCGGCACCCTGGGCGATGCCGCCGCCGGACTGGAGCTGGCGCTGCACGCGCCGCACGCCACGGACGCGCACGCGCAGGCGTTGCGGGCGCGCCTGGATTACCCGCAGCCGCGGGTTCGCGCCGGCATCGCACTGCGCGGACGCGCCAGTGCGTGCATCGACATCTCCGACGGTCTGCTGGCCGATCTCGGCCACCTGTGCGTCGCCAGCGGCACCGGCGCCGAGGTTGAGCTCGAAGCGTTGCCGCTGTCCGGTGCGCTGGCCGCGTTGCGGCCGTCCGGCGAGGCGCGGATGCTGGCGCTGGGGGGCGGAGACGACTATGAGCTGTGCGCGAGCGTGCCGCCGCGGCAGGTGGACACCGCGCTGGCGGCGCTGCACCAGTGCGGCTGCGGCGGCACGGTGATCGGCCGCATCGTCGCCGGATCGGGCGTGCGTGTTCGCGACGGGCGGGGTAACACCGTCACGCCGGCGCGGCGCGGCTACGAGCACTTCGCATGAGTGCCGCGCTGGGTCCCGACCAGCGTCGCGTGCTGCTGGCGCACGCGGACGGCTGGGTCGCGCTGGGCTTCGGCAGCGGGCTGGTGCCGTGGGCACCGGGCACTGCCGGATCGCTGGCCGCGCTGCTGCCCTGGTTGGCGCTGCGTGCGCTGCCGCTGCCGCAGTACCTGCTGGTGCTGGCACTGGCGTTCGCGCTGGGAGTCTGGGCCTGCGATCGCGCCGCGCGGCGCGTGGACCTGCGCGATCCGGGTGCGTTCGTGTTCGACGAGTTCGTCGGCCAATGGGCGGCGCTGCTGTTCGTGGCGCGCGGACCGTGGTGGGCGGTGGCGCTGGCGTTCGCCCTGTTCCGCCTGTTCGATGTATGGAAACCATGGCCGGTGGGCTGGCTGGATCGCCACCTGCACGGGGGCCTCGGCGTGATGGCCGACGATGCCGTGGCCGGCCTGATGGCCGCCGGATGGGTGTGGATCGTCCTGCAGCTGGTGTACCTGCGCTGATCAGCGCAGCAGCACCCACAGGCCCAGCAGCGCGAACAGCAGCGCCGCCAGCGTGCGCGTCAGTTTCAACGGAATGCGCTGCGCGTGGCGTGCGCCCAGCCACACCGTGGGTACGTTCACCGCCAGCATGCCCAGTGTGGTGCCGGCCACCACCTGCCAGTACGGGGTGAGTTCAGCGCCCAGGATCAGCGTGGCCACCTGGGTCTTGTCGCCCATCTCGGCCAGGAAGAACGCGATGGCGGTGGCGATGAACACGCCGTGGCCGTTGCGCCGGGCCGCCGCCGACGCGTCGTCGATGCGGTCCGGCTTCATCGTCCACGCCGCCACCAGCAGCAGCGAAATGCCCACCGTCCAGCGCTGCACCTGCGGCGTCAGCAGTGCGCCCAGCCAATCCCCGGCCAGCGCCGCCAGCGCGTGATTGACCAGCGTGGCCACCAGGATGCCTGACACGATCGGCCACGGCCGGCGGTAGCGCGCGGCCAGGACCAGCGAAAGCAGTTGCGTTTTGTCGCCCAGTTCGGCCAGCGCAACGCCGGCGCAGGCGATCCACAGCGTGTGCATGAGCGGCTCCACCGGGCGGACGCGCGAGGCACGCCCCACCCGCCCGGTTGCGGTGGCGCGTGCCCGCGGTCTTGCCATGCGTGCACGCACGCCGCGCGCGCCATGGCCGTGGCCAAGTGTGTTGACGCGCGCCCCGCGTTGCCGCGGTCGGCTACTCCCCGTGGGAGGGGCGAAGGATAGCAGGGGCCGCGGCGGCGGCGCGGCCCATGGCTTCCGGCCCATCCCGTCCGCGCAGGCCTGCGCTAGGGTGGGGCGGGTTCCCGCCGAGGAGTGGTGTCGATGCGCAAGCACTTGTCCCTGGGCCTGCTGGGCAGCCTGCTGATGCTGGCCGGCGCGCCGGTGCTGGAGGCCGCCGCCGAAGCCACGCTACCCGCCGGCAATCCATTCGCGGCGCCCAGCACGCTGCCGTATCGACTGCCGCCTTTCGACCGCATCGGCAACGATGATTACGCGCCGGCCTTCGCCGCCGGCATGGCGCAGCAGCGTGCCGAGATAGCCGCCATCGCCGCCAATCCCGCGCCGCCCACCTTCGACAACACACTGGTGGCGATGGAGCGCTCGGGCCGACTGCTGGACCGCGTCGGCCTGGTGTTCTTCAACCTCGCATCCAGCGACACCAATCCCGCGATCCAGAAGCTCGAGGAGCAGTTGGCGCCGCGACTGGCCGCGCACCACGACGCCATCCTGCTCGATCCGAAGCTGTTCGCGCGCGTCGATGCGCTGTACCGGCAGCGCGACAAGCTCGGCCTCGACGCCGAACAGGTGCGCCTGATCGAGCGCCAGCACATCAGCTTCGTGCGCGCCGGCGCGCGCCTTTCGCCGGAACGGAAGAACCGGCTACGCAAGCTCAACGCGCGCATTGCCGGACTGGAAACGCAATACGAGCAGCGATTGTTGGCGGCCAGCAACGCCGGTGCGCTGGTGGTGGACGATCGTGCGCAACTGGCCGGCATGGACGCGGGCGCCATCGCCGCCGCGGCGGAAGCCGCGAAGGCGCGCGGACTGTCCGGCAAGTACGTGATCGCGCTGCAGAACACCAGCGGCCAGCCCGCGCTGACCGACCTCACGCGCCGGGATCTGCGCCAGCGCCTGTTGGCGGCGTCCCTGCAGCGCGGCTGGCAGGCCGGCGCCACCGACGAGCGCGCGCTGATCACCCGGATCGCCCGGTTGCGCGCCGAGCGCGCGCGTCTGCTGGGCTATCCCAGCCACGCTGCCTACGCGCTCGAGGATGCCACCGCCAGAACGCCGGCGGCAGTGAACGCCATGCTGGCGCAACTGGCGCCGCCGGCCGTGGCCAATGCGCGCCGCGAGGCCGCCGACCTGCAGCGCGCCATCGATGCCGAAGGGGGCGGCTTCAAGCTGACCGCCGCCGACTGGGCGCACTACGCCGAGAAGGTACGCACGCAGCGCTACGCCTTCGACGAAAGCCAGATGCGGCCCTACTTCGAGATGCGGCACGTGCTCGAGGATGGCGTGTTCTACGCCGCCACGCGCCTGTATGGCATCACCTTCAAGCGTCGCACCGACCTGCCCGTGTACCACCCGGATGTGCAGGTCTACGAAGTATTCGATGCCGACGGCAGTCCGCTGGGCCTGTTCCTGGCCGACTACTACGCCCGACCCAGCAAGCGCGGCGGCGCGTGGATGAACAATTACGTCGACCAGTCGCACCTGCTGGGCACGCGGCCGGTGGTGGTCAACAACCTCAACGTCTCCAAGCCGCCGGCGGGGCAGCCCACGCTGTTGAGCTTCGACGAGGTCAACACCGCGTTCCACGAGTTCGGCCACGCGCTGCACGGGCTGTTTTCCGACGTAACCTACCCGCTGTTGTCCGGCACCAACGTGCCGCGCGATTTCGTCGAGTACCCATCGCAGGTCAACGAGATGTGGGCCACCTGGCCGGAGGTGCTGGCGCACTACGCACGCCACTACCAGACCGGTGCGCCGATGCCGCAGGCGCTGGTGGACAAGGTACTGGCCGCGCAGAAGTTCAACCAGGGCTACGCCACCACCGAGTACCTGGCCGCCGCGCTGCTGGACCAGGCCTGGCACCAGATCGGCCCGGCGCAGGTACCGCAGGCCGCGCAGGCCGAGGCTTTCGAGCACGCCGCGCTGCAGCGGGCCGGGGTGGCGTTCGATCCGGTGCCGCCGCGCTACCGCAGCACCTACTTCGCGCACATCTTCGGCGGCGGTTACGCGGCGGGTTACTACAGTTACATCTGGTCCGAAGTGCTGGATGCCGACAGCGTGGATT
>JAJYTR010000032.1 GCA_021792975.1 Pseudomonadota bacterium
GCCGAGCCGGGATCCAGACGGGCGCACCGCAAATACCTGCGCCTCGCAGGTGCGACTGGATCCCCGCTTTCGCGGGGATGACAGCAAAAAACGGCGTCATCCCGGACGGCCTGCAGGGCCGAGCCGGGATCCAGACGGGCGCCTCGCAAGTACGACTGGATCCCCGGTTCGCGCTGTGCGCGCCCGGGGATGACGGCAAAAAAGCGGTGCCACCCCAACCGGCGTGTCCTTTCTCCTGACGCCACTCCAGTCTCCGCTTTTCTCTTGATCTCACCCCGGGCGGCCCGCTCATTCCTGGAGGTCATCCCGGGTCCGCCGCGGGCGGCAACCGGAATCCAGCGGCTTTGCCTTGCGGCTGCCTGGAAGCCTGTGTCCGCGCGCAGGATCGTGCACCCGCGGCGTCGTGCGCAGGCCTGTGCGGAGCCTCATGCAGGGGCGCCGGGCGCATGTCCTTTAGACTGTCGCAATGCCCGGCGCGACCCTCCTGTTCATGAGCCTCGACTGGCAGGCCGCGCGGCGCGCGCTGGCGCGGCGTCTGCTGCGTGCGCCGAGGTTCGTGCAGGGCGATGCTGCGGTTGCGGCCGCAGCGGTCACGCGCGTACTGGTGGCGCGTCCCAACCACCGGCTGGGCAACGTGCTGCTGCTGACGCCGCTGCTGCAGGAAATCGAACGCCTGCTGCCGCAGGCGCAGGTGGACGTGCTGGCCGGACCGCCGTTCGCCGCCGGGCTGCTGCGGGGCTATCCGCAGGTGTGCCGCGTGGATACCCTGCCGGTGCGTCCGCTGCATGAGCCCGCGGTGCTGTGGCGGCTGTGGTGGGGTCTGCCGCGCCGCGGCTACACGCTGGCGCTGGACGCCGCCGAGCGCTCGCAGTCCTCGCGCTGGGCGGTGGTGCGCAGCGGCGCGCGCTGGCGCGCGGGCGTGGCCGAAGCGGCGCGAGACGGCGGCCTCACGCACCCGGTGTCCCCCGCGTCCTGCGGCATGCACCAGGCGCAGATGCCGGTGCGCATGCTGCGCGTGGCGCTGGGCGTGCCGCCGGAGGCACCGGTCGCACCGCTCGCGGTGCGCCTGGACGCCGCCGAACGCGCGCAGGGCGGCGCGCGCCTGGATGCCTGGCTGGGTGCCGCGCGGGCGGGTTCCCCGCGCATCGCCCTGTTCGCCGAAGCCACCGGTGCCAAGCGCTACGACGAGGCGTTCTGGCGCGCGCTGGTCGTGGCGCTGCGCCGGCGGCAGCCGCACGCGGGGCTGGCCGAGATCATCCCCGCGCACGGCGAGCCGCTGCTGCCGATGCTGTCAGGCCTGCACACGGTGCCGCTGCGCGAGCTGGCGGCGCTGTGCGCCGCCTTCGACCTGGTGATCGCCGCCGACTCCGGACTGATGCATCTGGCGGCCGCCAGCGGTGTGCCGCTGCTGGGTCTGTTCCAGGCTACCGATCCGGCGCGCTACGGCCCGTGCGGTGAACGCCAGCGCGCGCTGGACACGCGTGCGCTGGATGCCGACGCGGTCGCCACGGCGGCCTGTGCGCTGCTGCGCTGAGGCCGGCCCTGCGGCACCGTGCCGCGGCCGTCACGCTCTGCGGCGTCCGGCTGCGGCACGATGACCCAGTGGCGTCCGTCCCGTTCTTGATTCACGTCAAGTTGCCCCATGGATTTCGCCGCCCATACTTCGTACGCACCCGTTGGGGGGTGCGCAGAGGAGTCGAACCATGATCAGCAGAATCCTCCGGACCGGAAGCTGGCGCAGCCTCGCGCTGGCCACCGTCGCGCTGGCCGGCTTCGCCGCGACCCACCGGGCGCAGGCGGTGCCGATGTTCGCGCGCGAAACCGGGCAGCCCTGCGCGGCCTGCCACATCGGCGGTTTCGGGCCGCAGCTCACGCCGTTCGGCCGCCAGTTCAAGCTGGACGGCTATCGCCTGGACGTGAAGAAAGGCTGGGACACGCACCTCTCGGCGATGGCGGTGGAGTCCTTCACCCACACGCAGCAGCCGCAGGCGGCACCGCCGGCGCCAAACTACGGGCTCAACAACAACACCGAGCTGCAGCAGGCCTCGATCTTCTTCGGCGGCAAGCTGGCCGCCCACTGGGGCATGCTGGGCCAGTTCACCTACCAGCAGGCCAGCGGGATGTGGGGCTGGGACAACACCGACGTGCGTTACGCGCACAACTACACGCTGGGCAGCAAGGGCGGCGTGTTCGGCGTGTCCTTCAACAACAACCCCACCGTGTCCGACGTGTTCAACACCGCGCCGGCCTGGATGTATCCGTACTTCTCCACCGACCTGACGGCCGGCCCGCCGGCGACGCCGATGCTGATGGGCGGCTTCGGCGGGCAGGTGATCGGCGCCACCGCGTACACCATGTTCGACTCGAACTGGTACGCCGAGGCCGGCTTTTACCAGACGCTCTCGGCCAGCCTGCTGCAGCGGCGGCCATTCAACGCCGGGTTCAACGGACGCATCGTCGGCGCCGCGCCCTACGTACGGCTGGCCTACACGCGTGCGGTGCCGGGTGGCGATTTCGAGCTGGGCGGCTACTTCTTCGATGCGCGCCAGGGGCAGGTCGGCACCGCGGCCGACGGCGTCACCGCCATTCCCGTGGCCGGTCCCGCCAACGAGTACCGCGACTTCGGCGCCGACGCCAGCTACCAGTACCTGGGCGGCGGCAAGCACATCTTCACCGCGCAGGCGCTGTATGTCACCGAACGGCAGACGCTCAACGGCACCTTCGCCAACGGCGGCTCGAGCAACCTGCGCAACACGGTGAACTCGTTCAACCTCGATGGTTCGTACTGGTACGAAAACACCTACGGCATCACCCTGGCCGGGTTCCGCAACAGCGGCACCTCGGACCCGGTGCTGTACGCCAACCGCACCGGCTCGCCGCTGACGCAGGGCTACGTCGTCGAGTTCAACATCAATCCCTTCGGCAAGTTCAACTCGTTCGACCGCCCGTGGGTGAACCTGCGCTTCGGGCTGCAGTACACCTACTACACGCTGTTCGACGGTGCGGCTACCAATTTCGACGGTGCCGGCACCAACGCGCACGCCAACAACACGCTGTTCGCCTACGTCTGGACCGCCTTCTGACACTGCCGGTCCATGCCGCAATCCGACGCGCCCGCCCCGTACGGGCGCGTTTTTTTGGGGGCCGTGCGCAAAAGATGGGTGCCCGCCGCCGGGGTTCGAGCGCTGCTTGCGCAGAAGAGCTCTATGCGGCTCGCCCCGGGACGCGCTGGTTGAGCAGGCTTTCAACGGGAATGTTGAACGTTTTGTTCAAGGCGCGAATCCTCCGCACGGTCAGCGGACGCCTGCGGTTCATGGCTGCAATGTGGTCCCATTCTGGGACCCTGTCGAGTCAGCCTCCTGGTGCCGTGAACCGCACCGGTTGCAGGTTCGGGCCGATCGACCGCTTTTTGCAGCGCGCAAGCGGCGACTGCCGCGGGGCGGTCTCCGCCACCGGGCCGCAGGCAACTCCGCGGCCATCGCTTGCGAACGGTTTTCGGCCGCGCAGTTGAAGCGCGCGCCGGGCGCGGCATGATGCGCGCATGGACGCATCGGTCCTGCCCGCGCTGCTGCTGCAGTTCACCGCCACCGTGGTGCTGGCCTTCGTGCTGGGACTCGAACTGCACGGCTATCGCCGCGCGCAGGACGAGGGCATCGGGTTCGGCACCACCCGCACGCTGACGCTGGCGGGGGTGGCCGGCTTCGTGCTGTGGCGGTTGGACGGCAGCGCGCCGCGCATGCTCTACCTGGTGGGGCTGGCGGCGCTGGCGCTGTGGCTGGCGGTGGACCTGGCGCGCCGCGCCGCGGCGCCGGTCGTGCCGCACGGCGACGGCGGCGCGCTGCTGCCGGCGATGATCGCGCTGCTGGCCTATGCGCTGGGGCCGCTGGTGATGACCCAGCCGGGCTGGCTGACGGCGGCGGCGGTGGTGGTGGGCCTGCTGATGCTGGGCGAGAAGCCGCTGATCCGGCGTGTCTCGGACGCGTTCCCCAGCGCCGAGGGCGTCACCCTGGCCAAGTTCCTGATCCTGGCCGGACTGGTGCTGCCGCTGATGCCCGCCGCGCCGGTTCCCGGTCTGCCCGGGATCACCTACGCCAAGGTGTGGATGGCGGTGGTGGCCATCTCGGCGATCTCCTATGCCGGCTATCTCGCGCACCGCTACCTGTTTCCGCAGGCCGGCACCCTGCTGACCGGGCTGCTGGGCGGGCTGTACTCCAGCACCGCGGCCACGGTGGTGCTGGCGCGGCAGGCGCGCACCGATGCCGGCATGGCCGCGCAGGCGCCGGTGGCCACACTGCTGGCCACCGCCATGATGTACGTGCGGCTGTGGAGCCTGATCGCGCTGCTGGGCCACACCGCCGCCGCGCTGCGCCTGGCGCTGCCCTTCGGCCTGCTGCTGGCGGGCACGCTGGCGCTGGCGGCGTGGCTGGGCCGGCACGGCCGCGACCGCTCCGCGGCGGGTGCGCCGGCGCATCCGGACCCGCGCAATCCGCTGGACCTGCCGGTGGCGTTCCTGTTCGCCGCGCTGTTCGTGGTGTTCGCCGTGGTCACCCGTTACGTCACCGCCGACTACGGCGCCGCCGGCCTGCACGTGCTCAGTTTCGCGGTCGGCCTGACCGACATCGACCCGTTCGTGCTCTCGCTGCTGGCCGGGCATTTCCGCGTGGGCGAGGCCGCCATCGTCGGCGCGGTGCTGATCGCCTCGGGCAGCAACAACCTGCTGAAGGCGCTGTACGCGCTCGCGCTGTCGCGCCGGCGGACCATGCTGCCGGCCGCGGTCTGGCTGGGGCTCACCCTGCTGCTGTCGCTGGCGTGGGCGTGGCGGCTGACCTGAGCGGGTCGCGCGGCGGTTAGCGCGTCAGGCGGCCAGCGCCGCGACCACCGCATCGGCCAGCAGCGGCGTCAGGTCGATCGGCGTGCAGGCGTGCGCGACGCTGTTGGTGCACACCACCCGCTGCGCGCCGGCCGCCTGCAGTGCCGGCAGGGCATCGCCCGCGCACAGGCCGTGCGCCGCCACGCATACCGGCGGCGGGCTGCCGCGCTGGCGCAGTTGCTCCAGCACCGCCACCAGCGTGCGCCCGGTGCTGATCACATCGTCCACCAGCACCGGCGTGCGGCCGGCCCAGGGCGCGAGGTCCGGCAGGCGCACGCGCACCGCGCGGTCGCCCAGGCGGGTCTTGTCCACCAGCACCAGCGGCGCGCCGATCCGTTCCGACAGGGCACCGGCCCACTGCGCGCTCTCGCGGTCGGGACCGATGACCAGCGGCTGCTCGACGTTGCGCGCCACCCATTCGGCCAGCAGCGGCGCCGCGTGCGCCACGTGCGCGCGCAGCGTGTAGATGCGATCCAGCGCGGGGATGCGGTGCAGGTGCGGGTCCACGCACAGCAGCCAGTCGAAACGGGCCGACAGCGCCTGCGCGAACACCGGCGCCGAGATCGCCTCGCCCGGCAGGAAGCGCGCGTCCTGGCGCAGGTAGGGCAGGTAGGGCGCCACCAGGCCCACCCGTCGTGCGCCCAGATCACGCAACACCGCCGCCGCCAGCAGCAGCGGCATCAGCTTGGCATCGGGCCGGTCCAGCGTGCACACCACCACGGCCTCGCTGCCGGATACCGCGGGATCGGTGGCCACGGTGACGCGCGTTTCGCCGTCGGGGAAGCGGTGCAGCATGCAGGGCCGGCTGGCCGCTGCCAGTCCGCGCCCGGCCAGGGCCTGCGCCAGCGCCTCGCTGCGCGACTCGTTGCCCGGCAGGGCATGCAGAACGATCGGAGCCATGTGCGGCGTGCACCCCGGCGGGGCGGAAGACCCTGCCGCGCATTCTTGCGGACGCCGCCGCGGACGCCTTGACCTGCGTCAAGCGCGTGGTTCGCGATGCCGCGTCAGACGGCCGTCAGCACCTTGCCCGGATTGAGCAGGCCCTGCGGATCGAGCGCCTGCTTGACGCCGCGCATCAGCGCCAGCGCCGCCGGATCCTTGAAGCGCGCCAGCTCGCCGGTCTTCAACATGCCGATGCCGTGCTCGGCCGAGAAGCTGCCGCCGGCGGCCACCGCGGCCTCGTGCAGCAGCGCGTTGCAGGGGCCCTCCCAGCGCGTGCGGAAAGCCTCGCTGTCGGCGCCGGACGGTGCCTGCACGTTGTAGTGCAGGTTGCCGTCGCCCAGGTGGCCGAACACGATCAGCCGCGCCTCCGGCAGCAGGCGCTGCAGCCGCGCGGCGGTGTCGGCCACGAAGCCGGCCATGCGCGAGACCGGCACCGCGAGGTCGTGCTTGATGTTGAGTCCCTCGGCCGCCTGCGCCAGCGGGATGTGCTCGCGGATGGCCCACATCGTCTCGCTGTGCGCCAGCGAGGCCGCGACCGCGCAGTCGCCGGCGACGCCCGCCTCCAGCGCGGCGCCCAGCACGGCCTCCAGCCGCTCCTGCGCGTGCGCCTCGCTCTCGCTGTCGGACAGCTCCAGCAGCACGAACCAGGGCGCGGCGCCGGCGGGCAGCGGCGCGCGCAGCGCCGGGAAGTGCCGTGCGACCAGCTCGATGCAGGGCGCGCCCATCAGCTCGAAGCCGGTCAGGCCGGCGTCCAGCGCATCGCGCGCGCGGCCCAGCAGCGCCACCGCCTGCGCCAGGTCGGGCACCGCCACCCAGGCGGTGCGGCGCGCCGCCGGCTGCGGAAACAGCGCCAGGCTGGCGGCGGTGAGGATGCCCAGCGTGCCCTCGCTGCCGATCAGCAGATCGCGCAGGTCGTAGCCGGTGTTGTCCTTGCGCAATGCCGAGAGTCCATGCCACACCGCGCCCTGCGCGGTGACCGCCTCCAGCCCCAGGCACAGCGCGCGCGCGTTGCCGTAGCGCAGCACCGCGGTGCCGCCGGCGTTGGTCGCAAGCACGCCGCCGATGGTGGCGCTGCCCTCGGCGGCCAGGCTCAGCGGAAACAGCAGGCCGGCCTCGCGCGCGGCGCGCTGCGCTTCGGCCAGCACCACGCCGGCCTCGGCCACCAGCACGCGGTCGGCGGCATCCAGGCTGCGGATGCGGCGCATGCGCCGCAGCGACAGCACGATCTGGGTGCCGCTGCCGTCGGGGGTGGCGCCGCCGGCCAGGCCGGTGTTGCCGCCCTGCGGCACGATGGCCGCGCGCGCGGCATGGCACCGCCGCACCACCGCCGCGACCTCGTCGGTGCTGCCGGGCAGCACCACCGCCAGCGGCGCGCCGCGGTAGCGCTTGCGCCAGTCTTCGGCGTAGCCGGCCACGTCCGCGGGCGCGGTGAGCACGTGGCCGGTGCCAACGATGGCGCGCAGCGCCCCGAGCAGGGTCTGGGTGGACATGCACGCATCCTCGCATACGCCGGCGCCGCGCGGCATGCACATATCCGGACCGGATAGGGTCGGCCGGCTATGCTCCACTCTCCAGTTCGATGCGGGGTGTCCCGTAAGCGCCACCGCCAGACTGTTCAAGTTGGCCAACTCGCAGGCCGTGCGCATCCCCGCGCGCTACCGGATCGACGCCGACGAGGTCGTCATCACCCGCGGAGACGACGGCGCGCTGATCCTGCGACCCAAGCCGCGCACCGCGGCTGAGGTGTTCGCGCGGGCGCGGACGCATGGTGCTGACTGGAGCGACTGGAAACGGCCCGATCCAAGGTGTCTTGCGGCCGATTCCGCCAATCAGGCGGTAGCCGTGGCCGATATCTATCTGCTCGACGCCTGCGTCGTCATCGCCGCGATGAAGGCAGAACCCCACGCGCTGCTCAACCGCCTTGCCTTGCTTGCACCGGAGCGTCTGCATGTCTCGGCCATCGCGCTCTGCGAACTGCTCACGGGCGCGGAGAAGAGCCACGATGCAGCCCGCCAGAAGGCCGGTGTCGCCGAACTGGCGGCGGCGATGACGCCACTGCCCTTCGATGCCGGCGACGCCCTTGCCTACGCGCGTATTCGCACCGCACTGGAGCGCAAGGGCGTCACCATCGGCCCCACGGACCTCCTGCTGGCGGCGCAGGCGGTGGCGCGCGGGCTGGTGCTGGTCAGCGACAACGTGCGCGAGTTCCGCCGCGTGCCGGGCCTGCGCTGCGAGAACTGGCTGCGCTGACGCCGCCGGCTCGGCGATACTGCGCCGATGAATGACGACGCCGATCTGCTGGGTGCCGCCGCTCCGCACCTTCAGGCGCCGGTGCGGGCGACCCAGTCGGCCGCATCCTCGCCGCTGAGGGGGCGCGCGATGAAATAGCCCTGCGCGTAGTCGCAGCCCAACTGGCGGATGAACTCGAAGCTGGCCTCGCTTTCGACGCCTTCGGCCACCAGGTGCAATCCGAGGCTGTGGCCCAGGTCGATCACCGACTTGACCACCGTGCGTGCCTCGCTGGACTCGGCGGTATTCATCACGAAGGACTTGTCGATCTTGAGTTCGGAGAACGGCAGGCGCACCAGTTGCACCATCGATGAGAAGCCGGTGCCGAAGTCGTCGATCGACAGCTGGAAGCCCTGCATGCGCAGCCGGGTCAGCAGTTCCATCGCCTTGACAGCATCGTCCATGGCGCTGCTTTCGGTCAGTTCCAGGGTCAGGCGCCCCGGGTCGATACCCGTCTGCCGGCACCGTGCGGCGATGGATTCGGCCAGATACTCGCTCTCCAGACTGCGGGCCGAAATATTGAGCGACAGACCCAATGCCGTGTTGCCGGCATGGTCGGACAGCCAGCGCAGACCCTGCTCGAAGATCTGCCCGGTCAACCCATCGATCAGCCCCGCGGATTCCATCACCGGGATGAAACGATCCGGTGTCACCCGGACATCGGCGGCAGGTGCCCAGCGCACCAGGGCCTCGAAGCCGACCAGGCGGCGCGTCGCACATGCGACCTTGGGCTGGTACGCCAGCACGAACTGCCTGCGCGCCAGCGCCAGACGCATGCTCTCGGCATCGATCGCAAGGTCCGCAGGGACCGGCGTCGCGTCGTCGGGCACGGCGTCCGGCGTTGCCGTGACTACGGCCGCAGCCGCCGGTGTGCTGTTCAGCAGCCGGCGCAGATCGGCTGGCAAGAACGGTTTGGCCAGCGCATCCACACGGCGCAGCCCCTGCGCGATCGCGGTGCGCCGCGCCGAATCGAGCACGCGTCCGCCCACCCCGCTGGTGATGATGATATGCGCCGTACAGCGGCGTTCGGCCAGCAGGCGCATGGCCTCCATGCCGTCCATGTCCGGCATCACGAGGTCGATGGCGATATGGGTGGGCTGCCAGCGGTCGACAGCTTCGAAAAACGCCTGTGGCCTGGTGCAGATGCGTACGCTGAAGCCTGTGGACTCGGCGATCCAGCCGATGGTGCGGCCGATCGCCTGGTCGTCGTCGAGCACCAGCAGCCGATGCGCGGGTGCGGCCTGCTTCTCGCTATGGCTCATGGGGCGGCTCCGACAGGGCCTGGCGTACCTTGCGTGCCAGGCTCGTGCGCGAGTAGGGCTTGTTGAGCAGCACCACCCCCTGATCGAGGTGGCCATGGTGGATGATGGCGTTCTGGGTGTAGCCCGAGGTGTACAGCACCCGCAGCGAGGGGCGCAGCGCGCATGCCGCTTCGGCGAGCTGGCGGCCATTCATGCCGCCGGGCATCATGACATCGGTGAACAGGAGATCGATCGCAGTGTCCTTGCGCAGGCGCTGCAGGGCCTCGGCGGCGTCGCGGGTGCCGATCACGCGGTAGCCCAGATCGCGCAGCTGTTCCATGGCAAAGCGGCGCACCAGGGCGTCGTCCTCGACGACCAGGATCGTCTCGTGGCCTTCGAGCGCCGGTTCCGGTGCCGGATGCGGCATCGCCTGCCCGCCGCGCCGGGCGGCCCGCGGCAGGTACATCTTGACCGTAGTGCCGGCGCCGGGTTCCGAATAGATCTTGATATGGCCGCGGGACTGCTTGATGAAGCCATAGACCATGCTCAACCCGAGGCCGGTGCCTTTGCCCGATTCCTTGGTGGTGAAGAACGGCTCGAATGCGCGTTCGATCAGCTCCGGCGACATGCCGGTCCCGGTATCCGAGACCGCAACCAGCACGTACTGTCCGGGGCGGACATCGGCGTGCTGGTCGGCGTAGGCCTGGTCGATGAACGTATTGCTGGTCTCGATGGTCAGGCGTCCGCCCGCAGGCATGGCATCGCGCGCATTCAGGCACAGGTTGAGCAGCGCATTTTCGAGCTGGGCCGGATCCACCATTGCTTCCCATAATCCGGCGCCCTGCGCCAACTCGATCTCGATATGGCTGCCCAGCGCGCGGCGCAGCAGGCCATCGATCGCAGAAATCAGGGCGTTGACCTGCACCGGCCTGGGTTCCAGCGGCTGCCGGCGCGCGAAAGCCAGCAGCCGGTGGGTCAATTCGCCGCCGCGTTGTGCGGCGGTGCGCACCATCTCGGCCAGCTCGCGCAGCCGCGGCGCATCCTGCAACTGCTCGGCCATGATCTCGGCATTGCCCAGGATCACCGTCAGCAGGTTGTTGAAATCGTGCGCGACGCCGCCGGTGAGCTGGCCGATCGCCTCCAGTCGTTCCGAACGCCGCAGGCGTTCCTCCAGCGCCAGCCGTTCGGTGACGTCGGTGATGATGCCGAAGGCGGCGCGCGGATGGCCGTGTTCGTCGCGGATCAGGGTCGCGTGCAGATCCACGGTGATCGCGCGGCCGTCCTTGCAGCGCTGCCGGACGCGGCCGCTCCATTCGCCTTGACGCACGACCGCTTCGAAGATCCGCCTGAATTCGGCGGGGTCGTGATAGGTGTTCTCGGCGTGGACGCGGCCGCGCACCTCCTCGAAGCTCCACCCGTACAGGCGTTCGGCGGCCTTGTTCCAGTAGGTGATGCGCTGGTCGAGATCGCGTACCGTGATGGCGTTCTGTGCCTTGTCGAGCAGCGAGGCCTGCTCGCGCAGGCGGTAATCGGATTCCTGGCGCTCCAGCTCGGCGGCGGCGCGTGCCGCGAAGATGTCCAGCGCCGAACCGAGGAACTCGGTGGGCTGCAGCCGCCGCCGGAACAGCGCATAGAGAATGCCCAGCGGCTGCCCGTCGCTGCGATCGAGACGCCGGCCCGCGAATGCCCGCGCGTCCAGCCGGTCCAGCACCGGCACGGTGGGGAAACGCATTGCCGGCATGTCGGTGATCACGCATTCGCGCGTGCCTGACAGCGCTTCGCAGGGCGTGCCCTGCAGGATAAGGTCGAAGTTCTCGCGCGCCTGGCGATCGATGATCGCGGCGATGGTGTGCGCGCTGGCGGGCGTATCGGGCAGGAAACGCGCGATGACCGCGGCGTCGGCGTCCACGGCTTCGGCAAGCGCCAGTGCCAGGTGCTCGAAAAACGCCGCGTCGGCGCTGGCGGCGACGGCCGTGGCCATGCTGGCGACGGATTGGTGCAGCTTGCGGCGTTCGCGCCGCGCGCGCAGGTTGCGGATGCCGTAGGCCAGGTTGTCGGCGAGCTGCTGCAACAGTTCGAGGTCGGATCCGGCAATCGGCCAGGGTCGGTCCATGTACAGCGTCAGATGGCCGAAGGCCTGGCGCGCGCCCCGCAGCGGCAGGGTGACGGCGGCGCGCAGTGCGTAGCGCAGGGCCGCCTCGGCCCAGGGCCGGAAGTCGGGATCCTGCGTGATGTCCGCGACCACCACCGGCCGGCCGCTGCGCAATGCCCGGCCCACGGGGCCATGCCCCTCGGGCTGGTCCTCGGCCCGGCTGATGCGGATTTCCTGCACGTAGCCTACATGCGCGCCGGCCCAGGCGACCGGCTTGACCGACTGCCGCTCATCCTGTTCGACATAGCCGACCCAGGCCAGGCTGTAACCGCCGTCCTCGACGGCAATGCGGCAGATGGCATCGAGCAGCTTCTGCTCGTCGTCCGTGCGCAGCAGCGCCTCATTGCAATGGCTGAGCATGCGCTGCGCGTGTGCGAGCCGGGTCAGTTCGCGCTCGGCCTGGATGCGCCGGCTGACGTCATGCGCCAGCACCAGTCGCGCCGGACGGCCGTCGAAGCTGATTTCGTCCGAGATGATTTCGACATCGATCAGGCCGCCGCTCTTGAGGCGGTGTTTCCACAGGCCTGCATTCAGTCGGCCCGTCGGAAACGTGTTCATCTGCCCGGCCAGGCGCTCGCTTTCCTCGGGCGTGCGCAGATCCCAGATGTGCATGCGCAGGAATTCCTCGCGCGAGTAGCCGTAATGCTCGACCGCCGCGCGATTGACGGCCAGTATGGCCGCATTGGCGCGGTCGAAGACCCACATCGGCTGCGGGTTGTGCTCGAACAGCATCCGGTACTGCGCTTCGGAGCGGCGGATCCGCTCGCCGGCACGCTCACGCTGCATCGCCGCGCCGAGGGAATCGAGCAGGATGCGCAGATTGACCGCGTCGGACGTGCCGAAGGCGTCAGTCCGCCGGGCATGCACGGACAGGACCGCTGTCGTGCCGCCCTCCAGCGCCAGCGGCACGCAGAGCAGCGAACGGACGCCCAGGGCCCGGCAGGCGTCGCGGTCGATGCGCGCGTCGGCCTCGCTGTCGGCGCAGCACTGCGGTTCCTGCAGTTGCGCCGCCGTCCGCGCCAGTTCGCCTTCCAGCGCCAGCGGCAATCCCTGGTAGGCCTTCAACAGGCCCGCCACGCTGCGATACACGAGCACGCCGTCGTCCGCCAGCAGCAGCGCGGCGCCCTCCGCGCCGGCGATCGC
Organism: Pseudomonadota bacterium; assembly: GCA_021792975.1. GTDB lineage: Bacteria > Pseudomonadota > Gammaproteobacteria > Xanthomonadales > Rhodanobacteraceae > Metallibacterium. Next base: position 12,638 of record JAJYTR010000032.1, read on the forward strand.
CAGCGCGCATCCGGTCAGCAGCGCCATTGCCGCATGGGTGCCGCCCGCGGCCTCGGCGATCTCGCGCTGGGTGCGGGCGATCAGTACCTGTGTCTCGACTGCGCGCTGCGCCGCCGCCTGCGCCCGCTTGGACTCGGTGATGTCGCGTTCGACCGCGACCAGGTGCGTTGGCTGCCCGCTGGCGTCGGTGACCGCAACGATGTCCATCTGCAGCCAGAACGGCTGCCCGCTCTTGGTGTAGTTGATCAGCTCCGCCCGCACCGATTGCCGCGCCTGCAGCGCGCTGCGGATCCGGTCCAGTTCGGCGCGCTCGGTCAACGGCCCCTGCAACAGCCGCGGCGAACGGTTCAGCACCTCCGCGGCGGCATAGCCGGTACGGCGCACGAAGGACTGGTTGACGAACACGATGCGCGGGCCGGGTTCATCCAGGGGCTCGGCGTGGGTGACGATGATCAGGTCGTTGAGATGGTCGATGCTGGTCTGCAGCAGCGCGAGCTGCTGCTCGGCCTGGTGGCGCTCGATGGCGATCCCGGCGATGTGGGCGCAGGCATGGGCCAGCTCCAGTTCGTCCGCATCCGGCTGATGCGGCTGGCGGTGGTAGATGGCGAAGGTGCCGAGCAACTGCTGCCGGCTGGAGAGGATCGGTATCGACCAGCATGCGCGCACGCCTGCATCCAGCGCGATCCCGCGCCATGCCGCCCACAGCGGGCTGGCGGCGATGTCGTCCACGATCACCGCGGCGCGGGTATGTGCGGCGGTGCCGCAGGAGCCTTGTGCGGGGCCGATGGGGACGCTGGCAAATGCAGCCGTCAGTGCTTCCGGCAAATGCGGCGATACGGCGGGATGCAGATACCGGCCATCGGCGTCGGCGAGCATCACCGAGCACATCGACTCGGGATATTGCGCTTCGATGAAGCGTGCGACCGCGTGCAGCACCTCGTCCAGCCTGGCGCCTTGCGCCATGCGCTCCAGCACCTGCATGCGTTCAGTTTTTAGCGTCTGCAGCCGCTGCGTCTCGGTGCTGTCGTGCAGTGCGACCAGCCAGGCCGCGCCGTCGTGCCAGCGGATCCCGCGCACGTGCAGCGTCAGCGTCGTCCGCGCCCGGCCGGGGCGCCTGCCCGGGACATCCAGCGTGGTGCCATCGACCAGCGGCGCCTCGAAGAGCGATCCGGCCAGTTGATCGGCGCGGCGACCCAATAACCGGGCCGCCGCCGGGTTGGCATACAGAATGTTGCCATCGGCGCGCGCCAGCAGTACGCCATCGGGCATCTGCTCGAGCAGCGCGTGCCAGCCGCCGGTCGCCGGTCGCATGGCAACCGTTGCGCGTACACGCTGCACCCATCGCCGCAGGCGATCGAACACGTCGCCTCCCCGTCTGCGCTGTACTGGCGCTGCGCGGCGGCATCGCCGCGATTCGCGCTGCGACCTGCTTGCGGGTATAGCAGAAGCGCCGCGCGGCTTCCACGCCGGCGCCGGCGGCGCTCGGCTTTGGCGCCGGCCTCGGCGATACTGCGCCGATGAATGACGACGCCGATCTGCTGGGGCCGGCCGGGCCGCTGGCGGCGCATATCGAGGGCTTCGTGCCGCGCGCGGCGCAGCAGGCCATGGCGGCGGCGGTGACCGCGGCGCTGGCGGCGCGCGGCGAGCTGCTGGTGGAAGCCGGCACCGGCACCGGCAAGACCTACGCGTATCTGGTGCCGGCGCTGCGCAGCGAGGACCGGGTGATCCTCTCCACCGGCACCAAGGCGCTGCAGGACCAGCTGTTCAAACGCGACCTGCCGCGCGTGGCGCAGGCGCTGGGCGTGACCCCGCACGCGGCGCTGCTGAAAGGCCGCGCCAACTACCTGTGCCTGCACCGGCTGCAGATGGCGCGCGGCGACGGCCGCCTGCCGCCGCAGGAGGCGCACCAGCTCGCGCGGATCCACGCCTGGAGCGCGCACACGCGCAGCGGCGACCGCGCCGAGCTGGCCGCCGTGCCCGAGGACGCGCCGGTGTGGCTGCGCGCCACCTCCACCACTGACAACTGTCTGGGCGGCGAGTGCCCGCGCTTCGAGGACTGCTGGCTGGTGAAGGCGCGCCGCGCCGCGCAGGAGGCGCGCATCGTCGTCGTCAATCACCACCTGCTGCTGGCGGACCTGGCGCTCAAGCAGGACGGCTTCGGCGAGATCCTGCCCGGCGCCGCGGCCTTCATCATCGACGAGGCGCACCAGTTGCCGGAGCTGGCGGGGCAGTTCTTCACCGAAAGCCTGGGTCACCGCCAGCTCGCCGAGCTGGCGCAGGACGCGCTGGCCGAGTGCGCCGGCGTCAGCGGCGCGCTGCCGGCGCTGAGCCCGCCGGTGGATGCCCTGCAGCAGACGCTACGCGAGGCGCGGCTGGCGTTCGAGCGCCTGCCCGAGCGCGCGGCGCTGGACGCGCACGCGGACGATCCCGCGCTGGCGGTGGCGCTGGACGGCCTCGCCGCCGGGCTGGGCGAGCTGGGGGCCGCGCTGGAGACGCAGGCCGCGCGCAGCAAGGGACTGGCGGCCGTGTACGAGCGCGGCCAGCGTGCGCAGGCGCTGCTGGCACGGCTGCGTGCGCAGGATGCGCCGGCCGACGCCGTGCGCTGGTACGAGCGCCACCCGCGCGGTTTCGCGCTGCACGCCACGCCGCTGGACGTGGCGGCGCCGCTGGCGGACCTGCGCGCGCGCAGACCGGCGGCGTGGATCTTTACCTCGGCCACGCTTACCGTGGCCGGACGCTTCGACCACCTGGCGCAGCGTCTGGGGCTGCGCGAACCGCGCACGCTCAGGCTGGACAGCCCGTTCGACTACGCGCGCCAGGCGCTGTGCTATCTGCCGGCGGGCCTGCCTGATCCCGCCGCGCGCGACTACACCGAGCGCCTGCTCGAGGCGGTGCTGCCGGTGCTGGCCGCCTCGCGCGGGCGCGCGTTCCTGCTGTTCACCTCGCACCGCGCGCTGCGCCAGGCCGCGGAATGGCTACCGCCGCGCATGCCCTGGCCGCTGCTGGTGCAGGGTGAGGCGCCGCGCCACGAGCTGCTGCAGCGCTTCCGTGCGGGCGCGGGCGCGGTGCTGCTGGGTGCGGCCAGCTTCTGGGAAGGGGTGGACGTGCCCGGCGCGGCGCTCAGCGTGGTGGTGATGGACAAGCTGCCGTTCGAGGCGCCCGGCGATCCGGTGCTGGAAGCGCGCCTGGCGGCGCTACGCGCGGCCGGCGGCAACCCCTTCGCCGACTGGCAGGTGCCCAACGCCGTGATCGCCTTCAAGCAGGGCGCCGGCCGGCTGATCCGCAGCATCGAGGATCGCGGCGTGCTGGTGCTGTGCGATCCGCGCCTGACCGCGCGCGGCTATGGCCGGCAGTTCCTCGACAGCCTGCCGCCGCTGCCGCGCACGCGCCGCATCGAGGACGTGCAGGCGTTTTTCGGTGCATCCGGGGAATCTGCCGCAGCGACCCGCGCCGAAGAACCTCCGGCGCCGGCGCGGCCGGCCTCCGCGCGGATGCCCTGACCGCGCGTGGCCCCTCGATCCGCCGTCGCGATGGACGATTACACTCGCTTCACCCGCCCGCCCACGCCCATGTCCGTCCTCGCGCAGCGCTGTCCTCCGGCCCGGCACCGGCACCGGGTGCCCGCCGGGTACGTGGTGCGATCGCCCCGCCCGGGTGACGCGATCGCCGCCCGCCGCGATCCGCCGCGCGGCGCATCGTGGCCGCATGCCCGCCGGCCGGGCGCAGCAGCGCGATCCGCACGCCGCAGGCGCGCAATCGCATGCTGAGCACGGCGCGCTGGTACGGGCGGCGCCTGCAGATGCTGCTGCAGCGCGTGCGCGGCAGCCTGCTGCAGCGCGGCTGGCGCGGCACGCTGCGCCGTGCCCTGCGCGAGTTCCGTCCGGCACGGCACGCGGCCGGCCTGCCCGAGCTGTTCCCGCTGGACGCGCCGTTCGCGCCCTTCGCGCTGCCCGTGGCCGGACAGCCCGAGGTGTCGGTGGTGATCCCGGTGCACGGCAGGCTGGCGCACACGCTGGCCTGCCTGCGTTCGATCGCCGCACGCGGCGCGCGCACGCCGTTCGAGGTGATCGTGGTCGACGACGCCTCGCCCGACGCCACGGCCGCAACCCTGGCGCGGGTGGACGGCCTGCGCCTGCTGCGGCTGCAGCGCAACCTCGGCTTCGTCGGCGCCTGCAACGCCGGGGCGGGGCTGGCGCGCGGCCGCTACCTGCTGTTCCTCAACAACGACACCCAGGTCGCGCCGGGCTGGCTGGATGCGTTGCGCGCGTGCTTCGACGATGTGCCCGACTGCGGCATCGCCGGATCGCGGCTGCTGTATCCCGACGGCCGCCTGCAGGAATGCGGGGCGCTGGTCTACGCCGACGGCAGCGCCTGCAACTGCGGGCGCTTCGAGGATCCGCGCGATCCGCGCTGGCTGTACCGCCGCGAATGCGACTACGTCTCCGGTGCTGCGCTGATGGTCGAGGCCGCGCTGTTCCGCCAGGTGGGCGGCTTCGACGAGCGCTACGCGCCGGCCTACTACGAGGACACCGGCCTCGCCTTCGCGGTGCGCGCGCGCGGGCGTCGCGTGCTGGTGCAGCCGGCCAGCACCGTGGTGCACGACGAGGGCGCCACCGCGGGGCGCGACCCTGCAGCCGGCGTCAAGCGCTACCAGGTCGTCCACCGCGCCACCTTCGCCGCCCAGTGGGCCGAGGCGCTGTGCGCGCAGCCCGCAGCGGGCACGCCCGTGGAGATCGCCGCCCGCCGTGCCGAGCGCCGCGCCCGCCGGCTGCTGGTGATCGAGAGCACGCTGCCGGATGCGGGGCGCGACTCCGGCTCGCTGCGCCTGTTCGAGATGCTGCGCCTGGCCGGGCAGCTCGGCTGCAGCGTCAGCCTGCTGGCGGACGACGGCCGCTTCGATGCGGTGCTGGCCGCGCATCTCGGCGCGGTCGGGGTCGAGGTGGTCGTGACGCGCGCGCCGCGCCACTGGCTGCGGCGGCACGGCGGCGGGTTCGCCGCGGTGCTGCTCAGCCGCTACCCCGTCGCACGCGTGTGGCTGCCGCTGGTGCGCAAGGCGGCGCCTGCCGCGCGCGTGATCTTCGACACCGTCGACCTGCATCACCTGCGCGAGGCGCGCGCCGCGCAGACCGCCGGCGGCGATGCCGCGCAAGCCGCGGCCACGCGCGCGGCCGAGCTGGCATTGATCGCGCAGAGCGACTGCACCCTGCTGACCAGCAGCGTGGAGATCGGGCAGGTGCGCCGCGAGCTGCCGCAGGCGCGGCTGGAACTGCTGGGCAACATCCATCGCGTGCGCGGCCGGCAGCGGCCGTTCGATGCGCGCCGCGACCTGCTGTTCATCGGCGGCTTCGACCATCCGCCCAACACCGACGCGGTGCGCTGGTTCCTCGCCGCAATCTGGCCGCGGCTGCGGGCGCGCCTGCCCGGCGTACAGTTGCACTTGATCGGTTCCACCGACGCCGCGCGGCAAGCCGAGTTTGGCGTCGACGGCGTGCTGGTGCATGGCCGCGTGCCCGACCTCGAACCCTGGCTCGACGCCTGCCGCGTCTCGCTAGCGCCGCTGCGTTTCGGCGCCGGCGTCAAGGGCAAGATCAACAGCGCCATGGCCAGCGGCCTGCCGGTGGTGGCCACCGCCGTCGCCGCCGAGGCCATGCACCTCGTCGACGGCTGCGACGTGCTGCTGGCCGACACGCCCGCAGCCTTCGCGCAGGCGGTCGAGCGCGCCTACACCGATGCCGCGCTGTGGCAGCGGCTGTCCGACGGCGCGCTGGCCAACGTGGCCGCGCATTTTTCGCCGGAACTCGCGCGGGAGGCCCTGCGACGGGCGCTGGCGGGGGCGTCCGCTGCCTAGCGTTCCTTCGGTCCGAGCTTGATCAGCGAGAGGTCGCGCACGATGTCACGCGTGATCTCTTCGGCCTGATGATTGTCCTCGATGATGTACGGGACGATGATGACGACCAGTTCCGTGCGGGTATGGTCGCGCGAGGACGACTTGAACAGATTGCCCAGCACGGGGATGTCCTTGAGGATGGGCACGCCGTTGTTGCCGGTCGTGGTCTGATTCGACACCAGTCCGCCCAGCACGACCGAACCGCCGTCCTTCAGGGTCAACGTGGTCTTGATCTTGCGCTGGAAAATGCTTGGGGAATTCACGCCGGAACCGGACTGGGCCGGCTGCGCCTGACTGACTTCCTGGTTGATGTCCAGATCCACCCTGTTGTCCGAAAACACGGTCGGCTTGACGGTAAGCAGCACGCCGGTATTCCGGTATTCGACGCTCTGCAGCAGATTGGTGCTGCCCGCCGTCAACTGGTTGGACGTCGTTTGCGAGGTGATGATGGGAACCTGGTTGCCGACGTCGATGCTCGCTTCCGACCCGCTGGTGACCAGGATCCTGGGGGTGGAGAGGATCGAAACCCGCGAGCTTGCGGCAAGTGCCTGCAACTGCGCGCGGTTCTGGCCCGCCACGTCCAGCAGGTAGGTCAGGCCACCGCTGCCGGACGTCGTGCCAGTGGGGGGAGTGGTTCCCGTCGTGGGCGTGGTGCCCAGGGTGCCGACGGTCCAGGTGCCGTGGAAATAGCCGTGCGTGTCCTTGGCCATCCAGTTCACGCCGAACTGCTCGTTCTTGTCGAGCGTCACCTCGGCGATCGTCACCTCGACCATGACCTGGCGGGCGGGGCGGTCCATCTCCCGGATCAGCGGCTCCAGTCGTGCCCATTCGTCCGCCGAGCCTCTGAAAATCAGCGCATTGCGCGGCTGGTCCACCAGCAGGTTGCCACCGCCGCTCAGTGCCGCACCGCCCGTCGCGGCGGGCTGGCGGGCCGCCTGTCCGGGCGGCGCGGCTTGCGGCGCAGATACCGGAGAGCCGCCCGCGCCACTCGCACCCTGCAGCACGCTCGCGATCTCGGCGGCGCGTGTATTGCGCACCTGGTAGTAGAAGAAGTTCTGCCCGCTGGGCGATGCGGCGGGCTTGTCGATCGACTTCGCCCACTGCTCGACGTGTTCGAGGATCGATTCGCTGGGCGCGAACACGATGACCGAGTTCACGGCCTGGATCGGCAGCACCAGAACGCTGCTGTTCGGCGCGATGATGTTGCTTGCCGCATAACCCTCGGCGTTCAGGATCTGGGTCAGATGGGCGGCGAGTTCGGTGGCGCTGATGAAAACGGGCGTCAGGCGCGCGCTGAAATGGCCGCGCAGGTAGGGCCGGTCGAGGACGGCGATGGCCTGCGCCGCCTGTAGAACCACGGCCGGCTTGCCGAACAGGATGATCGAATTGCGGTTGACGTCCGTGTCGATCGAGAGGCCCTCCATCTTGTACGCGGTGCGCAGCCAGTTGGCGGCATCCGACGCCCTGACGTACTTGAGATCGACCATCTGGAAAATGGGCCGATGGGATTCCGGCACGCTGGGCAGGGCGCGACCGCTGATGATCAGCGGTGGTTCGCTGCCTTCGCTCGCGCGTACCGGCTGGATGCGCACGAACTGGCCATCCCAGCGGGCGCTCAGTCCGTAGGTCCGCAGCACTGCGGCGGCCATGCGGTAGAACTCGATCCTCGGCACGGCCTTGGGGATCCGCAGGGTCACCAGGTCCGTCAGCTTGTCGAGCGCGGGATCCATCTGGAAATTGACGTGCAGGAGTTCACCGTAGATTTCATTGATGAACTTCGGAATCGGCATGTTTTCGATGGAAACCGAGATCGGCGGGCCGGGCAGCGCCGGTGCGGCGGCGTTGCTCGCGACGGCGCTGACGGCCTCCACGGGAACGGACACGCTCGGCGTCGCGCTGACCTGCAATGCGCTCATCACGCTGCTCGCGCTGGCCGGTCCGCTCGGAACCCGCTTCACCGAGGCCGCGGGGGAGGGGAAACTTCCGGGGATCTGCAGCTTGGGCGGAGCGGTTTGACAGGATGCCAGCGCGATGCTGCATGCCGCGATCAGTAGCCTGTAGAGCTTCATCGTGGGTGTCCGGATTCAGTGGTGCGTCGGCGACGGAATGCGCCCGGCGGCGCATCCGTCGATCACGGGCGCGTTGTTCGAGAAAAGTCGTATGGTTTTTTCGCAGCCCCGCAGGTGGATGGTCACGGCGCCCCCGGCGATCCCGCCGATCCGTCCGAAACCGGGGAGTTCACCGCCCGGGCGGACGCGCAGCAGACGGCGCCCGGCCGATGTATAGAACAAAGCTACAGGCCCCTCGTCTTCGACGACGCCGACCAGCCGCATGCCGCCGTTGCTGCCCCCACCGGTGGATGCCTGCGGCGTTCCGCCCGCGGCGCCGAACGGATTGTGTTGCAGCAGTGTACCCAGATCCGATGGGTTGCCGGCCAGCCGGCTGCCCACGTTCGGCAGCATCCAGCGCACGGCCGGGGCCTTCGGCGCCTCCCCGGAGGGGCGGCCGGTGGCGATGAATCCCGCCAACACGCCGCCCAGCATCGCCGCGGCGCACCCGATCATCAACGGACGGAGGGTGTTCGCTGCGCTTCGTCCGGGTTTCATCGCTTGCCACCGATCAGGTAATACGTGGCGACCTGCAACTGCATCCCGGGCGGGCTGGACACGACCCGCAGCGTGGTGACGTTGGTCAGTTGCTCAGACTGCTGGAGTCTGTTGAGGATCTGCAGCACGGCGGCGGGCTGTACGGCGGCGGAGACAGTGGCGTCGATTTTCCATAGTCCCTTCTCGCCCTCCACCGGAGTCGGCGCCGACACATCGATGCGCGCGCCGGGCGCAAACGGCATCACCTGTCCGCGCAGCCAGGCCTGATAGGTCGCCTGGGCCAGACCCTGGCTCTCGCTCGTCGGAATATGCGCCCGCGCCGCGGCCAGTGCCCGCCGGGCCTGCGCGGCCCGGTTCCGCCAGTCCTGTTCTCCCGCGATCGATGCGATCCGCGCGCGCTCGTGCAGCCTGTGCTCGAGCTGCTGCTGCAGCGAATCCTTCCAGTTGCCGATCGCCGAATACAGGTACAGCGCCAGGAGAATGCCGATGGCGACGATGCCGAGCCCCAGCAGCGGATTGGCCCGGATCTCGCTGCGCAGATTCGCGATGGTGCGATCGAATGCGTTCATGGTGACGGCGCGCCGGTGCCGGCGGTCTGCGGCGGCTCGCGCATCTCGCCGGTGACCAGAAGCTGGCTGGGATCGGCCGGCGAGATGTTGGCCGTGACATGGGCGAACCCGCCCGAACGGTCGAGCGCGCGCACGATGCCGGGCGGGTCGAGAGCCGATCCCTGCAGGGTGGCCTCGATCCGTCCGGGCGAGGGCTGATACCACTGGACCAGGTGCCAGTTGCCGCCGGGCATGGCGCGGGTGAACCGGGACAGCGCATCCAGTGCCTGCGGCCGCGCGACCGCGGCGAGCAGCGACTGCAGGGCGGCGCGTGACCGCTCCGCCTGGGCGCGTGCATCCAGGATGTCGCTGGCCGCGGCGCGCTGCGCGTCGATCCGGTTCTGCGCGGCACCGATCAGTACGTACAGCCGCACCACGGCTCCCGACTGGTAGCCGACGCCGGCGCAGAACACCAGCGCGAGCGCGGCCAGCAGGGCCCGCCGGTGCGCCTGCAGGCGGCCGATCAGGCGTGCGGAAGAGGCATGCTCCAGCCACGGCTGCTCCCGCAGAGGGGGTGCCTGCACCGCAGGCATGGCGCCGACCGGCATTCCCGAGCTCCGGCAGAACAGGGCCCATTCGCGCACGTCCGGAGCACTTGCCCACCAGTGCGTGGCCAAGAGCGACCCGCGCTTCCATGCGCGGCCCTCGTAACCCCGGTGCATCGCGATCAGTTCGCCGCCTTCGGGGCGTGGTTCCCCCCGCATCAGCGTCTCCGGAATGATGCGCGCATGCCGGGCCGAGGGGCCGGCCTCGTCGCTCGAGCGCACCTCCGCCCGCGACCAGATCCAGATCTGCGCCTCGTCGTCCGCGATCACGCTGTGCCACTCGGCGTCCGGCCAGATCGACAGGCGTTTGACGGTCGCGGCCACGTAGTCCGCACGCCTGGCCGCCGGCACCTGCCGGCAGTCGAGACCATGGTGGACGCAATAGCCGCGGGCCAGGACCCACTCAGCGCCGCCACGCCCCGGACGCAGCGGTGCCAGTTCTCCCGGGCTGCGCAGGTACCTCGCGGGCAAGAAGCGGCGCGCCAGCGGCGCGGCGCGCCGGGACAGTCGCTGGAGGCGGTTGCGCCAGATGGACGACATAGTCGATACGCCAGGGTTTTCCGTGGGGTCCGAATGGGGTCAGGGTGTAGTGCACCTGCACGCCGGGCTGGCCGCGTGTCGGCCAGCACGTGAGCGTACCGGAGTTGCTGGGGTAGAGCATCAGCAGGCCACTGCCCTCCGGGATGCCGGGCAGCAGCGCGTACCCCATCGATTCGCTGGCCAGCGCCGTTTCGTCGCGCAGGTCGATTACCCGCTTCACCTGGCTCGGCTCCACGCCCGGCAGGGTTTCCATGACCGCCGCCGGAGCCGAGTTGAGATTGACCGAGACGTTGCGGGTGGTGGTCAGGAACCGGCCGATCTGCCGGTCGCTCCAGCGCTCGAGGTAAGGTCGCCAGGCGGGGATGCTGAGCAGTTGGTACGGCGTCAGCAGCACGTGGTGGGCGAGCGCACCGTGGCTGCCCGCGCCGGCGGACAGGCCATCGCCGGCGAACGCGATCGCACCGGGCGCCAGCGCTTTCTGGTAGTCGCGCAGGGCCTGGATCAGGCGGCCGCGCGCGTCCAGCGGAACCCCCAGCCGGTGCAGCAGGCCCTGCATCATGCCCGGCACCGCCCAGTTGACCGACAGCAGTCCGCGGTCGTCCTGCAGTGCGAAGGTGCTGGTGCCCAGGCCGCGGTACAGCGTTCCGTCCAGGCGCAGTTCGTGGCCCGTCGGCACGAACGAAATGGCCTCCCCGTCGCTGCCGGCAGGATTGCGCGCGGACATGCTCTGCGCCGGTGCGGTGCGGGTGAGGGGATCGCCCGCGGTCAGGCCCGCGAAGGTCATGCGTTGCGTGGCCAGCATGAACAGCAGGGTCGAACGGGTGGAATAGGCGGCGAGTGTCCCTTCCAGCGCCTGCTGCTGCGCGGCGCTGGCCGAACGCAGGCGATCCACCGTCAGGGTGATGGCGCCGGCCAGCAGGCTCATCACCACGATCGCGGCGATCACGGTCAGCAGCGCGAAGCCGCGCGATCCGCATCCCGTGCCCTGCCGCCGCGGCGTGCTCATTCGTCGCCCTCGGCATCGAACGGGCCCTGGGAGGGCAGGGGCTCGTGGTGCGCGAGCACCGGCGCGATGAACAGCGGCTGCGCATGGTCGGCCGAGACCAGCGCAATCGCCGCCGGCAACTGCGGATAGGTGCCCAGCGCCGGCGGCCACTGCCGGTGGGTGCGGCCGTCGGCATCGAGATACAGGAACCCCAGCCGGCCGGCCGGCAGCGGCAATACGGTTTCCGCACCATGGCCCTGGCGGTAGGCTACGGCGGCGGCGCCGTTGCCGGAGAGCCTCCACTTCACCACTTCGGGCACGCCGGGACGCGCCAGCATGGCGCCGGTGGTCGCACCCGCCCAGTCCTGCCGGTCGCCCTTGAATGGCACCGCGTCGGTGGCCAGCAGGCCCTCGACGCTCTGCCGCATCCACGCCAGCGCCAGCCGGTTGCGGTCCAGCGTCGCGCCGGTGGCCGCCACGCGGTCGCGGGCGACGGCGAAGACGCGCAGGCTCTGGAACACCATCGCCACCGCCAGCGAGGAGATCAGCAGCGCCACGATGGTCTCGAGCAGGGTGAAGCCCGGCGCGCGGCGTCTCATGGCCCTTCACCCAGGGCGCGCACCTGCCGGTAGCCCACCTGCCGCACGGCGAAGGCCACCGCCGGATGGCGCGGCCGGCCGACCTGCACCTGCAACTCGTACAGGCGCAGGTTGTAGGCGCTGGGGTAGCCCACCGGGGTCTTGCCTTCGACCTCGGCGGTCAGCGGCCGCGCCTGCCAGCGGATGTCCAGCCCGCCGACCGCGCGCTGGCCGTGCGGGTTCCGCATCGGATTGACGTTCTCGATGACCGCCAGGGCGTCGCGGATCAGCGCGTCACGCCTGCTTGCGGCCTGCGTGCGGTCGATGGTGATCATGTTGGTGGCCTGCCAGGCGTACAGGCTGGCGGCCGCCGTCGCGAAGATCACCATCGCCACGATGGCTTCCAGCAGGGTGAAGCCGCGGGCATGCCTCATGGCGACACCTTTGCATGGTCCAGCACCACCGTGCAGAACGGCGCTTCCACCCGCGCCCCCCAGCGGCGGCCGTCGCCCTGCAGCACGAAATGCGCATTGCGGCAGGCGCCGTTGCCGAGGATGCGCAGCGGCGGGTCGAACCGCACCTGCCAGCCGCGCGGCAGCCGCACGGTGCTGGACACGCGCGCGGGAACCGCGCCGGCGGCGCCCGAGGTGCCGGGTGCCGGCAATGCATGCAGGGTCAGGCCCCTGCCGAGCTCGCGGGCGATGATGGGCAGGTGCTGGATCCCGCCCAGCACCGCATCGCGGTGCACGTTGGCGCGCCAAGTGCCGATGAAGGTGAACAGCCAGGTGCCGGCGAGTGCGGTCGCCAGCCCCATGATCACCAGCACGACGATCATCTCGAGCAGCGTGTAGCCGCGGATGCGCGCCGGCCGTCCGGGCGGTCCCATGGGGGAATCAGGGGCTGGCGCCGGCGGCACCGTTCAGCGGCAGATAGCCGATGGCATCGCCCGCGCCCGGCTTGCCGGTCGGGCCCAGCGAATACAGCGAGAACGACTGGTCCTTGCTGGGCTGCGTCGAGTACACGTAGGGATGGCCCCACGGGTCCAGCGGCACCGGGCCGTCGAGGTAGGGGCCGTGCCACAGCGGCGCGATGCCGGGATCCTGCGGTTTGTGCCGCAGCAGTTCCAGTCCTTCCTGGTCGGTCGGGAAGCGGCCGATGTCCAGCTTCATCGTCTCCAGCGCGCCGCGCAGCATCTTCACCTGGGTCGCGGCGGTCTGCAGCTTGGCGCGGTCGGCCTGGTGGAACAGGCGCGGGCCCACCAGCCCCATCAGCAGGCCGATGATGACCAGCACCACGATCATTTCCAGCAGCGTGAAGCCGCGTTGTCGTCTCGTCGCTCGCATGCCGATAGGTCCGCTCACACCGCAAGATTGTAGGAGCTGGTGATCGCCAGCATCACGCCCATGATGATCAGGCCCACCAGCACGCCGATCACCAGGATCGAGATCGGCTCGATCAGCGCCAGCACCTGCTTCATGCGCTGCCGCGCGGCCTCGTCGTAGAGCTGCGCCAGCGAAACCAGCATGGCCGGCAACTGGCCCGAACGCTCGCCGACGCGAACCAGATTGTAGCCCGTGCCGGTGAGCGCATCCTGCGTCTCCAGCGCCTCCGACAGCGGCTTGCCCGCGCGCACCGCCCGCGCCACCTCGCCCATGCGCAGCCGCTGCCGGCTGAGGCCGACGCCGTCGCGGGCCAGTTCCAGCGCCTCCAGCAGGGGTACGCGCGCATCCAGCAGCGCGCCCATCATCTTGGCCCAGCGGCCGGTTTCCGCCTGCACCAGCCAGGTGCCGACGACCGGCAGTCCGCCCAGCCGGTCCAGCACGCGCTGGCGCGCCCGCGGCGTGCGCAGCGTCATCGCGATGCCGACGGCCAGCGCCACCAGCGCCGGCACCAGCCAGCGCGCGTTGGCGTTGAACCAGGTGCCGCCGGCCAGCACCAGCCAGCCCAGCAGCGGCATCTGCTTGCCCTTGTCCAGCAGG
>JAJYTR010000080.1 GCA_021792975.1 Pseudomonadota bacterium
TACCACCCCTGCACCGCGATCCGTTCGACCGCATCCTGATCGCGCAGGCCACCGTCGAGGGCATCCTGTTGCTGACCGTCGATCCGCAGGTCGCGGCGTATCCGGGCCCGATACGGCGCGTGTGAAGCTTCAGCGACCGCGCGTGAACCACGCCAGCGCGCGCGGATAGTCGATGGTCATGCGCAGGTCGCGCAGGGCATTTCCGCCCAGAGAGCCGTACACCGGTGCGCTGGTCATGCTCGACATGATTTTCAGGAAATTGGCGTCGGGCCGCTCGGTGAACCACACCGGGCCGACGCGGAGACCGGCGACCCGCACACGCGGCACTTCGATCATCGCGGCGCCGGTGCCCGTCTGCGCCTTGCGGATCACACGCCAGCCGGGGTGCTCGCGATGCCAGCGCTCGAACAGGGTGGCGATGATCATGCTGGTGGCGCGCAGGCGCGGGCCGCCGTCGCGCAACTGTGCCAGCGCGGCGCGCGTCAGGTAGGTCTCGGCGCCGGTGTCCAGCAGCAGCGGCACGGCGCTGCCATCGATCCGCACCACGATGTGCGGAAAGTCGTCTGCCCGTCGTCCCCATGCGTCCACCGGAAAGCCGAGCGGCACGGCGCGCGCGCCGGCCGGCGTCCAGCCCGGCGAATCCAGCCACAGACGCCCTGCCGGGTAGTTCCAGGTCCACACGTGGCCGGCGAACCATGCCTGGCCGAGGATACCGTCCCCCTGCAGCGGCCAGCCCGACAACTGCCGCATGGCGGGCACGACCACCATCGGCGCATGCGCGAGCGGAATCGGCGCCGCCAGTCCGAGCGAGCGCATGGCGATCACGCGTGCGCCGCGCACGAGCTGCGCGCGCGGCGCCGGATCGGCGGGGGCCTGCGGTTGCAGGCCGAGCCGCGTCAGCGCCGGCGCGGCGACGACCATTGCCCCGCCCGTGTCGGTATACAGGCGCAGCCTGCCGCCATGCGTCGCTGCACACTCCAGGTAAACGCGATCGGCGCGGAACACCGCGGGCATGAGGCGTCGCGGCGGCAGCGCCCACGCGGCCGCCGTCGCCAACAGGCACAGCGCAGAGACAGCGCCGGCCAGAATGCGCGTGACTCGCGGTGGACCGTGGCCGGACCGGGCATCGTGCATGTTCGACTCGAATATCACGGCAGAGACCCTGCGTAGCATATGGATCGGGCGACGGGTTCCGCAATGCGGGCACGCGCTGCGGCCGCCCCGGCGGCTGCCGCTCGCGGCAGCAGGCATCGCGATGGCCGGGAAAGCCGCGGAATCGCGCATGGCGGAGGCACTCAAGGCTCCAGCATGCGTGCGAAGTCCACCACTTCGGGGCTGGGCGCGCCGCGGCCGCATTCCACGAAACGCTTCAGGCTGACCAGAAAGTACGCCCAGCCGGTGGTGACCCGCGCGAACCACTCGTTCTCGTGCGCGAAGCCGCGGTGCGCGAAGGCCAGTATGCAGCCCGACCCTGCGGGTTCGAGATCGAATCGGATGCGCGTGTCCGGCCAGCCCGGCATGAACGAGTCGAGCACGGTCCAGGCCACGCGGGCCGGCGCATCGAGTGCATCGACGCGCACGCGGGTCAGCCGCTCGTGCTGGTAGAAGCGGAATTCACCGATGCCGCCGACGCGCGCGTCCAGTTCGGCATCGCGCGTCCACCAGCCGCGGATGCCCTCGGCGTGGGTCAGCGCGTCGTACACGCGCTGGCGCGGCGTGTCGATCTCGAGACGATGCAGGATGTCGGGCATATTTGGTCTCCGCTCGATTTCAGGCTGCGGCGGCGCGCGCCGCCACGCGCTCCCAGGTGGTGGCCTCGAGGCTGGGCCGCGCGCGCACGCGTTCGAGCCACTCGCACAAACGCGGCGTGTCGGCGGTGAGCGCCGCCCACTCCGGCGTGGCGCTGAGGAAATCGAGCTGCGGCGCCAGCAGCACGTCGGCCAGGGTGAATGCCTCGCCGGCAAAGAACGGCTGCCGGCCCAGCAGCGCAAACAGCTCGGCGAACACCGTGCGCGCCCTGGGCATGGCCGCGGCGATGGCGGTCTCGTCCGGCGTCAGTCCCAGCAGGCGCGGACCGACGACGCGCTGGAAACCGATCACGTTGGCCACGCCCTGGAACAGGTACCAGTCGTTGATCGCCATCAGCTGGTCCATGCGCGCGGCGCGGCGCGCGTCGGCCGGCGTCAGCGGCGGCACCGGCAGCACGCGGTCGAGGTAGCGCAGGATGGCCTGCGTCTCGTACAGGCGGAAGCCGTCGTGCTCCAGCACCGGCACCCGCGCGAACGGATGCCGCGCGGTGTGCTCCGGCGAGCGCAGGGTGCCCGGCGCCACCGCGGCCAGGCGGTACGGCGCGCCCTTCTCCTCCAACGCGATCAGCACCGCGCGGCCGAACGGGCTGCCGGGAATCGTGTGCACCGTGTACCCGCTCATGGCGCACTCCCGTTGCGCGCCGCCTCGCGCGCGAAGCACTCGAGCATGCCGGGCCAGCCGCCGTCGACATGGCCGCGCATGCTTTCGCCGTCGGCCGTGCCCATGCGCTCGAAATCGCGGTGTTCCAGCTCCACGCGCGTGCGCGCGGGGCCTTCGGCGATGAAGCGCACCTCCACCTCCGAGGCCAGTTCGACGCGGGCGTCGGGTTTCCATTGCGCACTGATCTCCCAGCCCACCACCAGCCGCACGCCGGGCTCCCACACCCGCACGTGACCCACGGTGACCTCGCTGCCGCCGGCGTGGCGGGTGTACCAGCGCCCGCCGACGAAGGGCTCGATCACCGAGCATGCGATCGGGCCCGGGCCGATGCCTTTGTCATGCGGCCACCAGCGGTCGATGCCGGCGGTGAACACCGCGAAGGCGTGCGCGGCGCCGGTTTCGACGACGATGGATTTGCGCACCGGCGCGATGCGGATGCTGCGCGGCGCGGCCTCGCGGCCGGCCGGTGCGGATGCGGATGCGGGCGGTGCGGATTCACGGCTCATGGCTTTTTCCTCTCCGACGATGGCGTGCCGCGCGCGGGACGCCGGCGCGGCGGTTGGGTCTCGGCCTCGTGCTTGAACGCGTCCAGGGCCTGATCCCAGAACCAGTCCAGCCAGCGGCGCAATTCGCCCAGGCCCTCGGGATCGATGAAATAGACGCGGCGTGCGCCTTCGGCGCGGTCGAGCACCAGGCCGGCGTCCTTCAACGCCTTCAGATGCTGCGACACCGCCGGGCGGCTGACCGGCAGTCCCGCGGCCAGTTCGCCCACCGCGCGCGGACCCTCGCGCAGGCGCTCGAACACCCGGCGGCGGGTGGGGTCGGCGAGACAGCGCAGGGCACTTTCGTAAGCCATGACTTACGGTAAGCATTTGCTTACCAGATGTCAAGCGCGCCGCCGTGGGCCGTTGCGCGCCCCGGCTGCCCGGTCGGCAGGCGGCCCAGGTGCGCCCTCGATCCCGCAGACCCCGGATCGGATACCGGGCTTAACCGCAACGTCCCGCTGCCGGGCAAACCGTCGCGGACCGGAGGGGGTATCGAGGCCCGCGGCGAGGCAGGCCCGGGTGGCGGTACGACTTGGCCCCTTCCAGGAGGAGATCCAGGCTGATGCAGACGCCTCGACATCGCTTGACACTGGGGGGATGCGTCGTCTAGAAAGAATCATAAATGAGCATTTAAGCCGTTAAATGATCAAATAAGACACTATGCGCCGCAACGAAGCCCTCTTCGTCACGCCCCCCGCCGGGCAGACGGCCAGGCACCTGGCCGGCCTGGTACACACGGCCCGGCTGGCCCGCGGCTGGACTGTGCCCACCCTGGCCGAGCGCGCGCGCGTCAGCGTGGCGACGCTCAGGCGGATCGAGTCGGGCTCGGTCAGCGCGTCTCTGGGCGCCTGGCTGTCGGTATTGGAACCGCTGGGCCTGCTGCCGCGGCTGGCCCAGTTGAGCGACCCTGCATCGCAGGCGCTGCTGGACGAGACCCGCGCCAGGCGCGGTCGCAAATCCATGCTGGCCCGCGATCTGGATTTCTGATCCGTGGCCGAGCGCATCGTCTTCATCCACCTGCCGGGGCAGACCGAGGCGGTCCCGGCGGGCCGGCTGACGCTGCTCGAGCGCGGGTCGGTGGTGGCCGCCAGCACGTTTGCCTACGGTCGCCGCTACCTGCAGCGACGCAATCCCGGACCGTTGCCGGTGGATCCGGTGTCGCTGCCGCTGGCGGAGGCGAACGATGGCGCCGAACGGGTGCCGGCGGCAGGTTTGACGATGTTCGGCGCACTGCGCGATGCCGCACCCGATGCCTGGGGCCGGCGGGTGATCGAGAACCGCCTGCGCGCGCCACCGAACGGATTGCCCGAATCGGTCTACCTCGATCATGCCGGGCCGCATCGCGCCGGTGCGCTG
>JAJYTR010000033.1 GCA_021792975.1 Pseudomonadota bacterium
GCGTGCGCGAGATTCCCACCCTGGCCGACGGTGATATCGACATCGAGGCGCTGAAAGCCGTGCTGGGCCCCGCCACCGCCGGCATCATGCTGACCAACCCCAGCACCATCGGCGTGTTCGAGCGCCGCATCCAGGAGATCGCGCGTCTGGTGCACGCCGCCGGCGGCCTGCTGTACTACGACGGCGCCAACCTCAACGCCATCCTCGGCAAGGTGCGGCCGGGCGACATGGGCTTCGACGCCATCCACATGAACCTGCACAAGACCTTCTCCACGCCGCACGGCGGCGGCGGTCCCGGTGCGGGTGCGGTGGGCGTGTCGGAGCGGCTGGCGCCGTTCCTGCCGATCCCCATCGTCGAGCGGCGCGCCGACGGGCGCTATGCCTATGCGCGCAGGAAGGACCGCCCGCTGTCGATCGGCCGGCTCTCGGCCTTCGCCGGCAACGCCGGCGTGCTGCTGCGCGCCTACATCTACGCGCGCCTGCTGGGACGCGAGGGCATGCGCCGCGTCGCCGAATACGCCACGCTCAACGCCAACTACCTGGCTGCCGGGCTGCGTGCGGCCGGCTACACGCTGGCCTATCCGGCGCGCCGCGCCAGCCACGAGTTCATCGTCACCGTGGCGCCGCAGAAGAAGCTCAGCGGCGTCACCGCACTGGATTTCAGCAAGGCGCTGCTGGACTACGGTATCCACGCACCGACCAACTATTTCCCGCTGCTGGTGCCCGAGTGCCTGCTGATCGAGCCCACCGAGACCGAAAGCAAGGACACCCTGGACCGCTTCGTGGCGGTGATGGCCGAGCTGCTGGCCAGATCCAGGGACGAGCCCGAGGCGCTGAAACAGGCGCCGCGCAGCACACCAGTACGCCGGCTGGACGACGTGAAGGCGGTGAAGGAACTGGACGTCGCCTGGCGCGGCGCCGCCTGAGCCATGGCCGACGCCGAGCACTTCGGCAGCATCGCGCCGCGTGGTCCGCGCGGCATGTGGCGCGCGTTGCGCTGGTCGGTACAGGGCCTGCGCGTGGCCTGGCAGGTCGAATCCTCGTTCCGGCTCGAGGTGTATCTGTTCGTGGTGCTGGCGCCGCTGGCGTTGTGGCTGGGCCGCGGTGGCGTGGAAAAGGCGCTGCTGCTGGGCAGCCTGCTCCTGGTGCTGGCCGCGGAACTGCTGAACTCGGCCGTCGAGGCGGTGATCGAGCGATACGGCGCCGAGCATCACGAACTGGCCGGACGCGCCAAGGACATGGGTTCCGCGGCGGTGTTCGTGCTGATGCTCAACGTCATCCTCACCTGGGCGCTGATCCTCGGGCCGCGCCTGCTGGCGCGTTGAGGTTCATGCTGCGCGCAGCGCCGCGGGCAGTGCCTCCGGCTGCGTGACCGGCGCGCGGCAGGTGTAGCCCCGGCACAGATAGGCCACGCCACCGGGTCGCGGCGCGCGCGCAGCCAGCATGGGCGGCAGGTCTGCGGCGTCGGCGGGGATCACGTAGCACGCCACCGTGGCCGGTACCTGCGCCAGCGCTTCGCGCCAGGCGGCGTGATCCGCCCCGGCCAGACGCACGATGAGCTGCGCCTCGGGCTGCTGCAGCCGGCGCCAGACGCGCACCAGGCCGGGTGCGGTGGCGGGATATCCTGCCAGCACCGCGCCGGCGGCAGCGAGCGTTCGCGCGGCGGCCTCCACCCAGCGTGGCTCGCCGCACAGGTGCCCCAGACGCAGCAGCGCCAATGCGGCCACGGCATTGCCGCTGGGCTGGCTGGCATCCTCGAAGCCGCGCTCGCGCCCCAGCGGCGTGGCGTGTGCGGCGGCGCTGAAGAAGAATCCGCCGCGCGCGGTGTCCGCGAACGCGTCGCACAGAGTGTCGGCCAGTGCTCGCGCCCAGGCGAAGTCGTCCGCGCGCCAGCGCCAGGCCAGCAGATCGAGCAGGGCATCGAGCAGATAGGCGTGGTCGTCGAGAAATCCCGGCGCACTGACGGCGCTGTCCGCCTGCGCGTACAGCACGCCCTCGTGCCAGGCGCCGCTGCGCAGCGCGGCCAGCGCGTCTTCGGCACAGGCGAGCAGCCCGGGTGCGCGCAGCGCGCGTGCGGCGCGGCTCACGCCGGCGATCGCCAGCGCATTCCATGCGCTCAGTACCTTGTCGTCGCGCGCCGGCGGCGGGCGCTGCCGGCGCGCGGCCAGCAACGCCGCGCGCAGCGCGTGACCGGCCCCGTCCTCGGGCGCCAGCAGGGCATCGCGCGACAGGCGCAGGTGCCAGGCCCGGCCCTCGAAATTGGGCGCAAGCTGCAGATTGAAGTCGTGCATGGCCTGCGCACGCAGCGCCGCATCGGGTACGGCGGCGTCGCACTGTTCCCGGGTCCAGACGTAGCAGGCGCCCTCGCCACCCGGGCTGTCGGCATCCAGCGCGCTGGCCCAGGCGCCGCCGGGCAGGCGCAGGTCGTCGTGCATCCAGCGCAGGCACAGACGCGCGACGCGCGCGTAGTCCTCGCGCTGCAGCAGCGCGGCCGCGCGCGCGTACACCGGCAGCAGCTGCGCGTTGTCGTACAGCATCTTCTCGAAGTGCGGGATGCCCCAGTCGGCGTCCACGCAGTAGCGGAAGAAGCCGCCGCCGAGGTGGTCGTGCAGTCCGCCGCGCGCCATGCCGTCGAGTGTGGCCACCAGCATGTCGCGCGCCGTCACGGCCTGTGCCGTGCCGTCCTCGACCAGATCCAGCAGCAGTTCCAGTTCGCCGGCCTGCGGAAACTTGGGCGCGCCGCGGTGGCCGCCGTGCTCGGCGTCGAAGCGCGCGCCGAGCTGCGCCATGGCCAGGGCCACGGGATCGGCAGGCGGCGCCGTGGACGCGGGCGCGCCGTCTGCATCGGTCGCCAGCCAGCTCTGCCACTGCGCGCCCTGCGCGCGGATCGCCGCGCGCCGCTCGCGCCAGGCGGTGGCGACGGCGGCCAGCACCTGGCGGAAGGCGGGCAGGCCGTGGCGCGGCGTGGGCGGAAAGTAGGTGCCGATGAAAATCGGCAGCAGCGTGTGCGGATCGAGGAAGGCGGTCAGCGGCCAGCCGCCGGGGCGGCCGTTGAGCGCCTGCTGCGCCCGCTGGTAGGCGCGGTCCAGATCGGGACGCTGCTCGCGGTCGAGCTTGATGCAGACGAAGGCCGCGTTCATGGCCGCGGCCGTCGTCGCGTCGTCGAAGCTCTCGTGCGCCATCACATGGCACCAGTGGCAGGCGGCGTAGCCGATCGACAGCAGGATGGGGCAGTCGCGCCGGCGCGCCTCGGCCAGTGCGTTCTCGCACCAGGGCCACCAGTCCACCGGATTGCCGGCGTGCTGGCGCAGATACAGGCTGTCGGCACCGGCGAGGCGGTTCATGCCGCAAGCCTCGCACAGCGCGCCGCGTGCGGGAAACGCTAAGGCCCGGCGCAGGACGCCGGGCCGCTGCGGCGGCATGGCGCGCGCATGGGACCGCCGCAGCCGGTGGCCGCCGTCACCGGCATGCGCAGGCCCGAGGGTCGCGGCCGGCCGGTCTCAATGGGCGCTGGTGCCGGGGCCCAGATAGCGGGCGAGAAAGGACTGGACCTTCCCGAACATCGCCGCCAGGTGCGGTTCGGTCTGGAAGCCGTGGTACTCGTCGCCGAAGTACAGCCACTCGTAGGGTTTGTGCAGGCCGTCCAGCGCACTGCGCAGGCGCTCGGCATTCTGCGGCGGCACGATGTTGTCGGCGCCGCCCTGGATGATCAGTACCGGCACGTTGAAGCGGTCGAGCATGAACAGGGGCGAGATGGCCTTGGCGTCCGCGCGGTTTCCCACGTACTGGGCGAAGGACGTGTTGCCGCTCCTGAGATGCGAATACACGCTGCGGTCCATTTCGATGCGCCAGTCGGACACGCCGGCGTAGTCGATGGCGCATTTGTAGAGCCGCGGCGCCACGATCGGCTGCATCAGCGCCGAATAGCCGCCGAAACTGGCGCCGAACACGCAGATGCGCGCGGGATCGGCATACCCCCTGGCGATGGACCATTTCACCGCATCGACCAGATCGTCCTGGATGCCGGTGGCGAACTGCCGCCAGCCCGACTGCTTGAACGTTTCGCCGCGTCCGCCGGAGCCGCGGTAGTTGACCTGCAGCACCGCGTAGCCGCGACTGGCCAGGAAACCCGCCAGCTGTTCGGCATCGTCGAGATAGGCCCAGCGGTCGCGGACGCCGATGGGGCCGCCATGCGGGATCAGCACCAGCGGCAGATTGCGGTGCGGCACGCCGACGGGGAAGCTGATGTAGCCGTCCAGTTCCGTCCCCGCGCGGTTCCTGAAACGGAACGGCTCGCGCGCGGCCAGTTGTCCCGGCTTGAACCATGGCATCAGCTGCATCAGCGGCTGCACGTGCAGATTCGCACTGTCGAACAGCGCGTACTCGCCCGGGTCGCTGTTGCTGAAGGCCAGCAGGAGGATCGTGCCGCCGTGCCTGCTCATGCCCGCGAAATCGATGAACTTGCCCGGAAAGGCCTTCATCAGCGCCTGGTGGATCTGCGCCCAGCGGTCATGGCTGAGGTAGTCCACGGCGGGCACGCCGTCGCGGAAGGTGGCCGTGAAGGTCACGGCGATCGGCACGTGCCGTCCGCCGCGCGGGCTCCACAGGATGCGGTTGACCGAACCGTAGCGGTTGCCGGCCAGCACCTGTCTGCCGCTGCCGTCGAGTTTGCACCGGATCAGCTGCAGCGGGCCGCCCTGCGCGCTGTAGAGGGCGAACACGCCATGGCCGCCGGGCGTGACCGCGAGCGGATCGAAGCGCTTGCCGAAGGCGCCCGCCGGTGCCGGTTTCCAGCCGCCGCGGCCGTCGGGCCGATACACCACTTCCTGCAACTGCCGGTCATGGCCGATGGCAAACAGCGGCTGGTCGCCGTGCATGAAGAAGCGGGCCTGTCCGTGGTCGATTTCGGCGACCTTTTTCGGGTAGCCGCTGATGCTGTCGACGTCGTACAGGATGGTGCGATGCGCCTGCTCGTTGTGCGTGCTGAAGTTCATCGGGAACGGATGCAGCTCGATGAACACATGGCCGTCCATCTCGTGCGTCGGCCCGATCACCGTGGGCTGGCCGTCGACCATGTCCATCATGTTGAACGAGGCCCCCGGCGTGCCGCGCGCCGCGATGCTGTACAGCATTCGCTGCTGCGAGCCGTCGGCGTTGAGCGCGATGATGTCGCCGGTGGGCTGCGCCGCCGCCAGCGAACCGGTGACCTTGTTCTCGCTGACCACCAGGCGCTGCGGCCCGACCCAGACGATCCCGCCCGGCCGGCGCCACGGCGCGAAGTTCAGGCGTGCGCTTACCTTCAGCGTGGGCAGCGCGAAGACGACGAGCTGGAAACGCGCGTTGGTTCCGGCGGACTGATCGACTTCGTAGGATGCGGCCAGGTAGCGGCCGTCGGGCGACATCACGGCGTCGCTGAGCAGGGGGAACTGCGCGAAATCCCGCACCGGCAGTAGGGGCGCCGGTGCGCCGGCGGTGTCCGTCCCGCCCGTGGCCTGCGCGGCAATGGGAACCAGCAGGACCAACGCCAGCGCGCACAGCCCCCTTCGAATTGTCTTCATGGCATCGTTGCTCCGTTTGTACCCGTGCGGGCCGCGGCAATAGACCACGACGGCCGCGATTGGTTGATTACGTTTTCGTGATTCGGGTCTGCGGCCGGCTGCGCCGGTGGTGCGGAGTATCCGTACCAGGCGCTGCTAGCCTTGCGCGCCGTCTGCCCGAGGATGCCGATGCCCGCCGCGATCCGCCCCGATCTGCCGCTGTTGTACCTCAAGCGTGGCGAGGATGCGCGCCTGCGCGGCGGGCACCTGTGGGTGTTTTCCAACGAAGTGGACACGCGGCGCAGCCCGCTGACGGCTTTCGCGCCGGGCGATGCCTGCCGGATCGCGGATGCCGCCGGCGAGCCGCTGGGAGCGGGCTACGTCAATCCGGCCTCGCTGATCGCCGCGCGCATCGTGGCACGCGAGACCGGCGCGGCACTCGACGCCGCGCTGCTGCAGCAGCGCCTGCAGCGCGCGCTGGAGCTGCGTCGGCGCCTGTACGCCGAACCCTGGTACCGGCTGCTGTACGGCGAGAGCGACGGGGTACCGGGCCTGACGCTGGACCGTTTCGGCGATGCGATCGTGGCGCAGGCCACCACGGCCGGCATCGAGCGACTCAAGCCGGAGGTGGAGGCCGCCGTGCGCGCCGTACTGGCGCCGCGGGCGATGTTCTGGAAGAACGATGCCGGCATCCGCGCGCTGGAGCATCTGCCGCTGTACGCCGGCCTCGCCTTTGGCGAACCGGCCACCACGGTCGAAGTGCGCGAGGCCGGCCTGCGCTTCGTCATCGATCCCCTGGGCGGGCAGAAGACTGGCTGGTTCTACGACCAGCGCGCCAACCGCGACCGCTTCGTGCGCCATGTGGCGGGCACACGCGTGCTGGACGTGTTCTGTTACCTGGGTGGCTGGGGACTGCGCGCCGCCCACGCCGGCGCGCACGGGGTGCTGTGCGTGGACACCTCGCAGCCAGCGCTGCAGCGCCTGCGGCAGGCGGCGCGGGACAACGGGCTGGATGCGCGCGTGGAAGTGGCGCAGGGCGATGCCTTCGCGGTGCTGCGCGACCTGCGCGCCGCGCGCGAGCGCTTCGACGTGGCGGTGGTGGATCCGCCCGCCTTCGTCAAACGCCGCAAGGACCTCGCCGAGGGCCGTCTGGCCTACCGCCGCGTCAATGCGGCGGTGCTGCGGCTGCTGGCGCCCGAAGGCGTCCTGGTGAGCTGCTCGTGCTCGCATCACCTTTCGCGCGACGACCTGCTGGCCGCGATCCAGGCCGGCGCCCGCGATGCCGGCCGCACGCTGCAGGTGCTGGAGTCGCTGCAGCAGGGACCCGATCACCCGGTGCACCCGGCCATCCCCGAGACTGCGTACCTCAAGGGATTCCTGTGCCGGGTGGTGGAGTGAAGCGAGGCGCCGCGGCGCGGGAGCCCCCCGCCGGGCCGACGGTCAGCCCGCCGTGCGCAGTGCCGGATGGTCCCAGCCCGGGCGCGGCGCGAAGCGCGGACCGTGGCGCGCGGCGAGTCCTTCGAGTTGCGCGCGCAACGCGCCGGCGCCGACGCTGCGGATGTAGGCGATGGGACCGCCGCGGAACGGCGCGAAGCCGGTGCCGAAGATCACCCCGGCATCCAGCAGGTCGGCATCGTCCACCACGCCCTCGGCCAGGCAGGCCACGGCTTCGTTGAGCATCGGCCCGATCAGCCGCAGTTCCAGGTCTTCCGGCGCGCGATAGTCCTTGGGCACGTCGGGCTTGACCGGCCTGCCGTCCTGCCAGCGGTAGAACCCCTGGCCATCCTTCCTGCCGCGCTTGCCCGCCTGCAGCAGGCGTTCGATGCCGGCCGGCAGATCCAGGCCCAGGAACGGCGCCAGTTCCTGGCCCACCGAAGCGGCCACGTCCAGGCCCACGGTGTCCATCAGTTCGATCGGCCCCACCGGCATGCCGAAACCGCGCGCGGCGCGGTCCAGCACGGCCCCGGGAATGCCGTCGTTGAGGCCGCGTGCGGCCTCCAGCATGTAGGGCACGAGGATGCGGTTGACCAGAAAGCCGGGTGTGCCTTTCACCGCGACGGGCAGCTTGTCGATGGCGCGGCAGAACGCCAGCGCGCGCTGCTCGGTGCGCGCGTCCAGTCGCGCGTGGCGCACCACTTCCACCAGCGGCATCCGCGCCACCGGGTTGAAAAAGTGCAGGCCGACAAACCGTCCGGGCGCGGCCAGTCCGCGCGCCAGCTCGTTGAGCGGGATGCTGGACGTGTTGCTGGCCAGCAGCGCCTCGGCGCGCAGGTTGGGCTGCGCGGCGGCGTACAGCGCGCGCTTGGCCTCGGCGTCCTCGTAGATGGCCTCGATCACCAGGTCGGCCGCCGCCACCTGCGTGCCCTCGACGTCGGCGCGCAGCCGCGCCTGCGCCGTCGCGATGCGCGCGGGGGATTTCAGGCGCTTTTCGAACAGCGCGCGCGCGCGCGCCAGCGCCGGCTCGACGAAGCGCAGCTCACGGTCCTGCAGGCTGACGCTGAAGCCGCGCAGCGCGCACCAGGCGGCGATGTCGCCGCCCATGGTGCCGGCGCCGATCACGTGCACGTGGGCGATGCCGTGCGCGGTGTCGTCGCCCTGCGCCTTCAGCCGCTCCTGCAGGAAGAACACGCGCACCAGGTTGCGCGCGGCGGGCGTGGCCGCCAGGCGCACCACCGAGTCGGCTTCCAGACGCAGGCGCTGGGTGATGTCGCCGCCGCCGCGCCGCCACACCTCGATCAGCGCGAACGGCGCCGGGTAGTGCGCCCTGCGCACCTTGGCCGCGGTCTGGCGGAACACGATCGGTGCCAGCACCTGCCGCGCGATCCAGGTGTTGTCCGCCCAGGCGCGCAGGCGCTGCATGAAGGCCCGCTGCGGCAGCCGGCGCAGCAGTTCCCGCGCGGCGTCCGGCAACGTGCCCTCCTCGGTCACGCGATCCACCAGGCCCAGCGCCTGCGCGGCCTCGGCGGAGACCGCCCTGCCGGTCAGCATCAGCGGCAGCGCCCGCAGCGCGCCGACCAGGCGCGGCAGCCGCGCGGTGCCGCCCCAGCCGGGGTGGATGCCCAGCATCACCTCGGGCAGGCCGATGCGCGTCTTGGGATCGCGGGTCGCCACGCGGCAGGTGCAGGCCAGCGCCAGTTCGGTGCCGCCGCCCATGCAGTGGCCGTGGATGGCGGCCACGCTGGGGCAGGGCAATTCGGCCAGCTTCTGGCACACGCGCTGGCCGAATTCGATGGCCGCGCGTACCGCGCCGTCGCGCTCGTAATCGGCGAACTCGTGGATGTCGGCGCCGGCGATGAAACCGGCCGCCTTGCCGGAACACACGACCACACCGGCCGGCGGCTCGATGCGCAGCCGGTCCAGCAACTGGTCCAGTTCCTCCAGCACCGCGCGCGCCAAAGTGTTGACACTGCTGCCAGCGCGATCCAGCGTCAGCGTGACGAAGCCGTCGGCATCGGTCCCGGTGCGCCAGTGGCGCAAACGCAATCCTTCGAACATCGCGGGCTCCGGCGTGGGATCGCGCGATGATCGGCCGCGCGCGGGGGGCGGTCAATGCGCGCGCGCGGCCCGAGTTCGCTGCGCTTCACCAGGGCCGCACGCAGTGGCCCCGCACCCAGACACGGTAGCCGTCATCGGTCCAGCGCCAGTGGCCGGGTGCCCAGGTACAGCGCGGCGGCGGCTGCACGTACACCACGCGCGGCGGGGGACCGGCGACGCAGCCGCCCAGCAGGGCGGCCGCGAGCACGGCCGACGAGGCCAGCAGTCGCGTGCGCATGGCGGTCTTCCTCAACGCATCCAGTAACCGGCGCGGAACACCCACCGCGGCCCCCGCGGCGCCCAGCGCGGACCCACCCAGCGCCAGCCCGGACGCGCGGGCATCCAATGGCCGCGCACCCACACGTAACGCCGCAACCGCGGCGCCCAGCGCCACCAGCCGGGGGCCCATACCCAGCCGGGCCGCACCACCACGCGTTCGACGCGCGGCGGCGGTGGCGCGATGCCGACACTCAGTGCCACGAAGCCGCGTGCGTGCGCGGGCGGCGCGGCGAGGGGGGTGAACGGGGCGAGTGAGGCCAGCGCCAGCAGCGCGGGCAGGATCAGCGTGCGTGCGGTCATGTGTGCGGGCTCCGTCATCGCGCCGCGGGCGCGACCCGAGTGCAACAACGGGCCGCGCTGCGCGCTGTTGACGCCCGCGCGCCCCGGCGTTCAGCGCGCGTCCGGCATGCCGCCCGCCGCCGGTGCGCGGGGGCCGCGCGACGAAGGCGTAAAATGTCTGCATCGCCCCGCGGATTCCCACCATGAGCACGCCCGCGCCCCCGCTGCCCGTCGCCCGCGTGGAGCCCGCGTCGGCCCCGCTGCGCTTCGTCACTGCGGCCAGTCTGTTCGACGGCCACGACGCCGCCATCAACATCATGCGTCGGCTGATCCAGGCGCAGGGCGCGGAGGTGATCCACCTCGGCCACAATCGCAGCGTCGAGGACGTGGTGCGCGCGGCGCTGCAGGAGGATGCCGACGCCATCGCGCTCTCCAGCTACCAGGGCGGCCACGTCGAGTACTTCAGGTACATGGTCGACATGCTGCGCGAACGCGGCGCCGGGTACATCCGCGTGTTCGGCGGCGGCGGCGGCACCATCACGCCCGAGGAGATCGCCGCGCTGCAGGCCTACGGCGTCGAGCGCATCTACCACCCCAACGACGGCATGCACATGGGGCTGGTGACGATGATCGAGGACGTGGTGCGGCGCGCGGCCAAGGCGCGTGAGCACCGCCGGGCCGCGCCGTCCGCCCGCGCCGCCGCCGACCGGCTCGAGTGCGCCGCGGCCGTGGGCCTCCACGACGAGCGTGCCATCGGCCAGGCGCTCTCGATGCTGGAGAGCCAGGCATTCGGCGAGGGTGAACTGGCGCACCTGCAGCAGCGCTGGGCCGCGCGGCCCGCGGCGCATGCCGTGCCGGTCCTCGGCCTCACCGGCACCGGCGGTGCGGGCAAGTCCAGCGTGGTGGACGAGCTGCTGCTGCGCTTCCTGCACGCATTCCCCGAAATGCGCATCGCCGTGCTGGCGGTGGACCCCACACGCCGACGCAGCGGCGGCGCGCTGCTGGGCGACCGCATCCGCATGAACGCGCTGCGCAGCCCACGCGTGTTCATGCGCTCGATGGCCACGCGCCGCCAGCATGCCGCCACCAGCCGTGTGCTGCGCGAGAGCCTGGCGTTCCTGCGCGCGCAGGACTTCGATCTGGTGATCCTGGAGACCGCCGGCATCGGACAGAGCGACTCGGAGATCGTCGATCTGGTCGATTTTCCGGTCTACGTGATGACCAGCGACTACGGTGCCGCCAGCCAGCTCGAGAAGATCGACATGCTCGACTTCGCCGAGCTGGTGGTGCTCAACAAGTACGACCGCCGCGGCGCCGAGGACGCGCTGCGCGACGTGCGCAAGCAGTGGAAACGCAACCGCGCACAGTTCGAACTCAGGGACGAGGAGATTCCCGTCTATCCCACCATCGCCAGCCAGTTCAACGATCCCGGCGTGACCTGGATGTTCGTCGAGCTGTGCCGGCTGCTGCGGGAGAAACTGAAAGGGGGTCAGAGTCACTTTTCGAGCACGGGCGTGGACAAGATTCCAGATCGAGGGTCGAAAAGTGACTCTGACCCCCTTTCCAAGGTCACGCCCATTGCGCGCCGCACGGCCGGCATCGGCACGCCGCGCTGCAATTTCACGCCCAAGCTCGAGGTGACGCTAAAGGAACCGCGCGCCACCGTGCTGATCCCGGGCAGCCGCGTGCGCTACCTGGCCGAGACCGCCGAGCAGGGCCGCGCCATCCACGCGCGCATCGAACGCGAGGCCGAGGCCGCGCGCTGCGCGCAAAGCTGCCACCGGGCCCTGGACGAACTGGGCGACCCGCGGCTGCCGCGCGCGCTGGAGCTGTACGACAGCGCCGACCTCGGTGCTGCCGCCGTCCCGGCGCGGCCGCCGGATGCCGACCACGGCGGGGACGACGCAATCGTGCCCGACCGCTCGCTGCTCACCCTGCGCCGGCGCTACAACGACGCGCTGCAAGCGCTCTCCGGCGAGGCGCTGCAGTTGCTGCGCGAATGGCCGGCGCGCAAGGCCGCGGTTACCGCGGAGTTCAACGAATACCAGGTGCGCGGCAAGGCCATCCGCGTGGAAAACTACCGCGAGTCGCTCAGCCACCAGCAGATCCCCAAGATCGCGCCGCCGCAGTACCGCGACTGGGGCGACCTGCTGCGCTTTCTGATGCGCGAGAACCTGCCGGGCGGCTATCCCTACACCGGCGGCGTGTATCCGTACCGGCGCACCGGCGAGGATCCCACGCGCATGTTCGCCGGCGAGGGCACGCCCGAGCGCACCAACCGCCGCTTCCATTACCTCAGCCTGGGCCAGCCGGCCGCGCGCCTGTCCACCGCCTTCGACAGCGTGACGCTGTACGGCGAGGACCCCGCCGAGCGCCCCGACATCTACGGCAAGATCGGCAACTCGGGCGTGTCCATCGCCACCCTGGACGACATGAAGAAGCTGTACTCCGGCTTCGACCTGTGCGACCCCAAGACCTCGGTGTCGATGACCATCAATGGTCCGGCGCCGATGATCCTGGCGATGTTCATGAACACCGCCATCGACCAGCAGGTGGAGAAATACCTGCGCGAGGACGAATCCCGCTGGATCGCCGCGCGCGCCAGGATCGACCGGATGTACGAAGGCCGCCGGCGCCCGGCGTACGCAGGCCCGCTGCCCGAAGGCAACGACGGCCTCGGCCTCGGCCTGCTGGGCGTGACGGGCGACGAAGTCGTCGAGCCCGGGGTTTACGGACGCATCAGGGCGCACACCCTGCGGACCGTGCGCGGCACCGTGCAGGCCGACATCCTCAAGGAGGACCAGGCGCAGAACACCTGCATCTTCAGCACCGAGTTCGCCCTGCGCATGATGGGCGACATCCAGCAGTACTTCGTCGAGCGGCAGGTGCGCAATTTCTACTCGGTGAGCATCAGCGGCTACCACATCGCCGAGGCCGGGGCCAACCCCATCTCGCAGCTCGCCTTCACGCTCTCCAACGGTTTCACCATCGTCGAGTACTACCTCGCGCGCGGCATGCATGTCGACGATTTCGCGCCCAACCTGTCGTTCTTCTTCAGCAACGGCATGGACCCGGAGTACACCGTGATCGGCCGCGTGGCGCGGCGCATCTGGGCACGCGCCATGCGCGAGCGCTACGGCGCCAACGAGCGCAGCCAGATGCTGAAGTACCACGTGCAGACCTCCGGCCGCTCGCTGCATGCACAGGAGATCCAGTTCAACGACATCCGCACCACGCTGCAGGCCCTGTACGCCCTGTTCGACAACTGCAACAGCCTGCACACCAACGCCTACGACGAGGCCATCACCACGCCCACCGAGGACAGCGTGCGCCGTGCGGTGGCGATCCAGCTCATCATCAACCGCGAACTGGGCCTGAACTTCAACGAGAATCCCTGGCAGGGCAGCTTCGTCGTGGAAACCCTCACCGACCTGGTGGAGGAGGCCGTGTACCGGGAGTTCGAGGCCATCAGCGAGCGCGGTGGCGTACTGGGCGCCATGGACACCATGTACCAGCGCGGCAAGATCCAGGAAGAGAGCCTGTACTACGAGCACCGGAAGCACGACGGCTCGCTGCCGATCATCGGCGTCAACACCTTCCTGCCCAGGGAGCACGCCGGCGACATCACCACCGCGATCGAGCTGATCCGCTCGACCGGGGAGGAGAAGCGCCAGCAGATCGCCAACGTGTGCGCCTACCGTGAAGTACGCAACGCATTGGCCGGGGACAGCCTGCGCCGGCTGCAGGACATCGTGCGCGAGCGCCGCAACGTGTTCGCGGCGCTGATGGAGGCGGTGAAGTACAACTCCCTCGGCCAGATCAGCCATGCGCTGTACGAGGTCGGCGGCGAGTACCGGCGCAATATGTAGAGCTAACCGGGTCAGAGCCACTTACCTGAGGAAGTGAACCTGACCCCGTTTCAGACCCCGTTTCAGGAATTGCCGCCACCGTCCCGGTGGTCGCCGCCGTCACCCCGGTGGTCACGTTCGGAGTGGCCGTCGCCGCGCCGGTAGTCGCCGCCAGCGTAGCCGTAGCCGGGGTAGAAACAACCGCTCAGTGAACAGCCGAGCAGCAGGATTGCCGCGGCGGCGAAAATGCGTCTGATCATGGATGAGGACATTCGAATCTCCGGTCAGGGGCCGATCATGGCGTGAAGGGTCAGGCTGGCTTTCTGAACCTCAATAAGTGAACCTGACCCCACTCGGCGGCCTGGCCTGTTTGCGGCAGACCATCAGCACGGTGTCCACGCGAGGGTCATTGATCTGGCCCGACTGCCACTGCAGCCTTATTCTGCATGCGCAGGCCGATGGGCATGAACGCGGGGTTGTACCACCACATTGCACGCTCGCGATGATGGATCGGATGCCACAGTCCCGGGGCAACCGGGCGCGACGATTTTGGCTGCATGCCGAGAACGGCGCTGCGTTCGATGTCGAATCCGTGACGCCGAAGCTTGTTCGTCAGATCCTGCGGTTCGCAGCGGCGGCGATGGCCGACAAAGTCGTCGAACGCGGTTGACGCGGCCCCGTGCAGGGGCACTGGGAGCAGCAGCGCTGCTGGGCACGCACACGCGTGCAAGTTCGGCCAGCGCTGCCTCGTCGTCGCCTGGTGCGCATTGGATGGAGCCAACTGCAAAAGATCGGGCGCATCGCCACCTGAGTCGTAGCGCAGGCGCCATTCCCACTCGATGTCGCACAGCAGTCTCTGCCATATGATTTAAAACCGTCGGCCCTGCCCGCGCTGTACCGTGAGCCGTGTCGACCTGTGCGGAGGATGAACACGATGGGCACAGCGCAGCACGTACGCTCCCTCGTGGCGGCTGTCGGGCTGCTGGCCGCGGCGATGCTTCCCCGGCCCGCGTTCGCGGCCACGCCGCACGACTGGCCGATGTTCGGCTGGGATGTCGGCCGCAGCAGTGCGCCGACGGTGCCGATGGGCATCGATGCCGGCAACCTGCATACGCTGCGGCGGCAGCAGGTGCGCATCGACGGCACCGTGGATTCCTCGGCCATCTACCTGCACGGCGTCACCGTCAAGGGCGCGAGGCACGACGCCTTCTTCGTCACCACCACCTACGGCAGGACACTGGCCATCGATGCCGACACCGGCGCGGTGCTGTGGGAGTTCACGCCCGCCAGCTACGACAGCCTCAAGGGTACCTACCGCATCACCACGGCGACGCCAGTGGCCGACCCCGATCGCAGGTACCTCTACGCCGCGGCGCCGGATGGCCTCATCCGCAAGCTGGCGGTGGCCGATGGCCGCGTGGTGTGGCGCACCCCGATCACGCGTCTGCCGGCGCGCGAGAAGATCGCCGCGCCGCTGGGTTTCTTCGACGGCCGCGTCGTCGCGGCCACGGGCGGCTACATCGGCGATCAGCCGCCGTACCAGGGCCATGTCGTCCTCCTCGATGCCCGGACCGGTGCCGTACTGCAAGTGTGGAACGCGCTGTGCAGCCATCGCACGGGTTTGCTGGAGCCGGCCTCGTGCCCGCAGAGCGATGCGGCGATCTGGGGCCGCGCCGGCGTCGTCATCGACGCGGCCACGGGCCACATCTTCGTCGCCACCGGCAACGCGCCGTGGAACGGTGTCGACCGTTGGGGCGATGCCGTCATCGAGCTCGATGCCGACGCGACCAGGATCCTCGGCAACTACACGCCCCGCGACACCAGACGCCTCGACGAGGACGACCTCGACCTCGGATCCAGTTCGCCGGTGCTGACCGGCGGCCCGTACCTCGTGCAGGGCGGCAAGGACGGCGTGTTGCACGTGCTGGACTGGCGCCGCATGGCGGGCACGGCGCCGCACCGCGGCGGTGCCTCCTCGCGCGTGCCGACGCCGGGCGGCGCCATGCTGTTCACGGCGCCGGCGGTGCGCCGCGCCGCGGGCGGGGCCACCTGGCTGTACGTGGCGGACCGCGCGGGCACCGCGGCCTACACGCTGGTGGGCGGCACGCTGCAGCGGCAGTGGCACAACGGCCACGCCGGCACCAGCCCGGTGGTGGCCAATGGTCTGGTGTACGTGTACGACCCGCAGGGCGGCCTGTACGTCTACGACGCCACCAGCGGACACCAGCTGGCCGAACTCGACTGCGGCGCCGGCCACTGGAACAGCCCGATCGTGGTCGACGGCCGCATCGCGCTGCCGGAAGGCGATGCCAACGCCCACCGCACCCGCGGCGTGCTGGACATCTGGCGACTGCCGCGGCACTGATGTGCGTGCCGGTGCTGGCGGCGGACAGCCCGGGGCGCGGCGTTGTTGTCGTTCGATTCCCGCCGTCCCTATGATGGCGTCCACATTCCCGGGAGGGTACGGCGATGGCGATGGGCACGGCAGGACAGTTGGGACTGGCGGTGCTGGCAGCCTGCGGACTGGCCGGCGTGCCGGCGGCACACGCTGCCGGCAAGCGGGTCGGCAACGTCGACGCGGGCCGGTCGGAGGTGATGATGGTGTGCGCGGCCTGCCACGGCACCGACGGCAATTCCACCGATCCGCAGTACCCGAAACTGGCGGGCCAGCACGCCGACTACATCGAGCACCAACTCGAGTCGTTCCAGAAGGGGCGGCGCAGCAACTCGATCATGTCGGGCATGGCGGCCATGCTCTCGCAGCAGCAGATCGCCGACGTCGCGGCGTACTTCTCGCAGCAGAAGACCGCGCCCGGGCCGGTGGACACCGACCAGGTGGCGCTGGGCAAGTCGATCTACGAGCACGGCGTACCGGCGGTGGGTCTGCCGGGCTGCCAGTCCTGCCACGGGCCCAAGGGCCTCGGCGATGCCGCCAAGCTGGTGCCGCGCATCGCCGGCCAGCACGCGCAGTACGTGGTGCAGGTGCTGACCGGCTGGCACAACGGGCAGGCCTGGGGCGATGGTCCCCATGCCAGGCTGGCGCTGTCGGTGGGACAGAAGCTGTCCGTCGCGCAGATCCACGCCATCGCCGCCTACGTGCAGGGGCTCAACGCCGTACCGTGAAGCGGCCGATGACTCCGCGCGGCACCGCGCGTCCGGCACCGCGGATACGCACCGCCGCCGCGTGCATCGGCGGGCATGCGCCCTGCCGGGCCTGCCCGCATCCTGCTGCGCCGTCCGCGCGAGCGGACCGGCCATGACCGCAGCCCGAGGCGCAGCGGGCCTGCATCTGTCCCCCATCGTCGCCGGCCTGTGGCGCAGCGCGGAATGGGGGCAGACGCTGTCCGGGCGCGTGCGCTGGATCGGGCAGGCGCTGGATCTGGGCGTCACTGCGTTCGACCACGCCGACATCTACGGCGGCGGCGAGGCCGAGGCGCTGTTCGGCGAGGCGTTGCGCGTGACGCCAGGTCTGCGCGAGCGCCTGCAACTGGTAACCAAGTGCGGCATCCGGCTGGTGTCGGAGGCGCAGGGCGTGCGGGTCAAGCACTACGACACCTCGCCGGCCTACGTGCGCGGACAGGTCGAGGCCTCGCTGCGCAAGCTGGCCACCGACCGCCTGGACCTGGTGCTGATCCACCGTCCCGATGCGCTGATGGACGCCGCCGCGCTGGCAGAAACCTTCACCGCGCTCACGCGCGAGGGCAAGGTGCTGCACTGGGGCGTGTCCAACCACAGCGTCGGCCAGTTCGCGCTGCTGCATGCGCGGCATGCGCTGGCGACGAATCAGATCGAGCTGTCGCCGCTGGCGCTGGGCGCGCTGGACGATGGCACGCTGGAGCAGGCGCAGCAGCTCGGGCTGCGGCCGATGGTGTGGTCGCCGCTGGCTGGCGGGCGCCTGCTGCGCGGCGAGGACGAGACGGCCCGGCGCGTGCGCGAGGCGATGCGGCCCATCGCGCAGCGGCTGGGAGCGCCGCTGGCCACGCTGGCCTACGCCTGGGTGCTGCGGCATCCCTCGCGCCCGCATCCGATCACCGGCAGCGGCCGCATCGAGGGCCTGCGCGAGGCGGTGGCCGCGCTGGAGCTGCACCTCGGCGCCGAGGACTGGTACGCGATCTGGACCACCGCTGCGGGACGTGCGGTGCCGTAGCGGCGCACCGTCAGCCTGCGACGGCGGGGTGCGCCGCACGGCGGGTGTTCTCGGCCAGCAGCGCGAACAGCGCATCGGACACGCGCGCCGCGGTGATCTGCGCGGGATCGTCCGCGCATACCTGGCGGTGCAGCGGGCCCAGCGGCGCCCAACTGCGTGCCAGCGCGGCGGTGCCGATGGCGAGGGTGGGCGTGCCGACGGCGCTGGCCAGGTGCAGCAGGCCGGACGAGGTGCCGATCCATGCGTCCATGCGCCGCTGCACCGCAGCCAGTTGGCCCAGCGGCAGTGCGGGCAGCAGGCGCGCGGCGGGGATGGCGCGTAGTACCTGCTCGGCCTCCGCGCGTTCGGAAGGATTGCCGGGCGCCAGCAGGACTTCGATGCCGCGGTCGACGAGGTCGCGGACGGTACCCAGCAGCTCCTCGTGCGGCCAGGCCCTGCGCCGGTGCCGGCGGTCGCCGCGTGCGGGAATGGCGACGCCCACCTTGATGGCGTGGTCGGGAACCTCCAGCGCATGCAGGATCGATCCGGCCAGCGCGTCGTGGTCGGGCGGCAGCTCGATCAGCGGATGCGGAGGGCCATCCGGCAGATGGGCCCCCAGGTTCCGCGCCGCATTCCAGTAGCGGCGCGTCTGGTGGGGGTCGTTCGGCCCGGCGAACACAGTGAATGCGGGCGAGGTGCGTGGCGAAGCCTGGGCGGCCATGCGCACCGGTGCGCGGCTGGCGGCGGCGATGAACGCGCCGGAGAGCACCTCGGAGCGCAGGCTCACCGCCAGATCGAAGCGCTGCCGCGGCAGCCACGCCGCCAGATGCAGCCACGCCGCCGGATCACGGCGGAAATCGGGGCCGCGCCGCAGGTAGGGCAGCAGCGGCGCCAGCGCGCGGTTTTTCGGTCCGCCCACCAGGGTCATCTCGGCCTGGGGCCAGCGCTGATGCAGTGCCGCGACCAGCGGCGTGCTGCACAGCAGATCGCCGATGCGGTCGCTGCGGATCAGCAGGATGCGCCGCGGAGTGAAATCGGCCAGATCCTCGACGCTGCATGCCGAGGCATCCAGGCCCATCACCGCCAGCGCGGACAGCGCATGCATCAGCGGCACCTTCAGCGCCACGCGCGCGCGCTTGAGCGCGCCGTGCCAGCCGCTCGCACGGGGTGCGGACGACGCCTGTATCGCGGCACCGATGGGCGCGGACGGGATCCCTGCGGCATCGCGTGCGGGAACTGCGGCGCGGGATTGCGCGTTCATGGGACAACCTCGGCCGGGCAACCCGGCGCACCGGCGGCGCGGTGCGGTAGGTGTGAGACTAGTCCCTGGCGGTTGGCCGCACGTTTGCGCGCAAGCTCGCGATTTCTTGATCCGGCGCCCGCAAACGGCGTATGGATACGGTTTCGTGATGGCGCGGTACCTGCAACTGACAGGTCTGGCCATGCGTGCCGGCAGGAGCCGGTTGCGCGCGCCGGCCGCGGGCGGCCGCCGCGTCGCGCACCCCGCACGACGGGTACGGCCTGCGCGGTGGCCGCGCACGCGGCTTACACTGGCGGCTTTCGGGCAGGGGAAAAGTGCCGTGCGGGGTTTGCGATCGGTGATGCTGGGTGTGGCGCTGGCGCTGGCCGCGAGCCTGCCGGCGCAGGCCGGTGCAGCGACGGCGAAACCGCCGTTCCAGTTGCGCGACGTGCGCCGGATGGTGCGGCTGAGCGAGCCGCGGATCGCGCCCGACGGACGCCGTATCGCGCTGATCGTCACCCGCTTCGACTGGGCCACCGACCAGAGCCGGCCACGCATCGAGCTGGTGGATGCAGCCAGCGCCAGGGCGCGCGTGCTGACCTGGCACCGCAAAGGCATCGACGCGCTGCGGTGGTCGCATGACGGCACGCGCCTGGCGTTCCTGGCCAAGGCGCCCGCGGTGAAGCCAGCGCCGGGCGGTCTCAAGACCAGCCCCGCGCCGCAGGTGTTCGTGCTGCCGATGGACGGCGGCGACGCGCGGCAGATCACGCACGCACCGCGCGGCGTGGCGGGGTTCGCCTGGAGCCCGCACGACGCGCGCATCGCCTACATCACCGAGGACGCGCCCGCCAACGCCAAGGCGCTGGCGCACCACGACGGCGCCTTCGAGGTGACCGACGGCAACTTCCGGTTGCGCAACGCATTGGCACCCTGGCACCTGTGGGTGGTGGGCAGCACGGGCGGCAAGGCCGTGCGGCTGACGCGCGGTCCCTACAGTCTGCAGACCGACCGCCAGGGCACGCCGTATCCGGCCTGGAGCGCGGACGGCAGGACCATCGCCTTCATCCGCTATCCGGGCCCGTACTGGGGGCCATCGTTCCACTCCGTGGTCGACGAGATCGCGGCGACCGGCGGCACCCCGCGCATGCTTTCCGCCCGTCAAGGCGCGATGCAGGTGCGGTTCGCGCCGGGCAGCTCCGCGCGCTATGCCTATCTGCGCCCGCGCAAGGGCGATGAGAACAACGGCAACGCGGTCTACGTGGGCGAAGCCGGCCACGACCGCGACGTCACCGCCGACCTCGCGCGCAACATCGACACTTATGCCTGGATGCCGGACGGCCGCAGTTTGCTGCTGAGCGGCGAGCGGGGTACGCGCTCGGTGCTGTGGCTGCAGCCGCTCAAGGGTCGCGCGCGCCAGCTCGATCTGGGCAATGTCGAAGTGAAGCAGCAGCCCAGCGTGGCGCGCGACGGCGCCATCGCCTTCATCGGCAGTACCGCCACGCACCCGGACGAGCTGTACGTGCTGTCGCGCATCGGTGCCGCGCCGCGGCGCCTGACCGATTTCAACCGTATCGCTGACCGCTGCCGGCTGGGTCGCACGCGCAGCATCGACTGGACCGGTCCCGGCGGCTTTCACGAGGATGGCGTGCTGGTGTACCCGGCGGGCTACGCGGCGGGCCGGCGCTATCCGCTGGTGCTGGTGATCCACGGCGGCCCCGAGGGTGCCAGCACGGTGGTGTTCTCGCCGTTGACGCAGTTGCTGTCGGCCGCGGGCTTTCTGGTGTTCGAGCCCAACTACCGCGGCAGCACCAACCTGGGCGATGCCTACCAGCACGCCATCTTCCGCGACACCGGCGAGGGCCCGGGCGAGGACGTGATGGCCGGGCTGGCGGCGGTGGAGAAGCTGGGCATCGTGGACACGAACCGCATCGGCGTCAGCGGCTGGAGCTACGGCGGCTACATGACCGCCTGGCTCACCGGCCACTACGACGTATGGAAAGCGGCGGTGGCTGGCGCCGCGCTCACCGACTGGGTCATGGACTACACCATCGCCTACTATCAGATCGGCGATACGTACTTTTTCGGCGGTTCGCCCTGGGTGGCCAAGTACCGCGACATCTGGCGCGTGCAGTCGCCGATCGCCTATGCGCAGAACGTCAAGGCGCCGACGCTGATCATGGGCGACGTCGGTGATGCCAACGTGCCGCTGGTCAACAGCTACGAGTGGTATCACGCGCTGCGCGACAACGGCGTCGCCGTGCGCTTCATCGCCTATCCGGCCGACACGCATTTCCCCGAGGACATCGTGCAGACCACCGACGTCTACCGGCGCTGGGTGGACTGGATGAAGCGATACCTCCGCTGAGGGCGGCGCGCCCGGCCGCTCAGCGCACGCGGCCGCTCGTGTCCGCGGATGGCGTCGCGCGTGCGCGCAGCAGGCGGTCGAGTTCGGTCACGTGCGGATCGTCCTCGCCCAGCGCGCGCAACGCCGCGGCCAGCCGCAGCAGGTACTCGACATTGCCGCCGCTGGGACCGGCGGCCCGCTCGATATGGCCGGCGATGGCCGGCATGGGTGCATCGCCCAGCCAGGCCGGGTTGCCGGGCCCGGCAACGTACGCCACGCCCCGCGGTGTGCGGCCGTCGGCCAGATGCAGGGTTGCGATGACGCGGCGGTAGCCGTTCTTCTCGCGGCGATCGAGATGGACGAACACTTCCGGCAGCACGCGGTAGGCCATGCCGGTGCAGACCGCACCGGGCGCGGGGACCAGTGTCAGCACACGGCCGGGCGCCGCGGGCGTGCCGCGGTGGTCGTGCGACCCCTGCCAGAAGCGCCGCGCCCAGCCGTGCAGGCGGGCCACGGCGCGCTCGCGCACCGGGAAGTCGACCTTCCAGATCAGCGAACCGTAACCGAACACCCACACCGCGCCGCCGCGGTCGCATGGAGGCAGCGCGTCGTCATCCTGCGGGCCGGGGGTGGACGCGTTCACGACGGGCCGTCCAGGCTTTGCACGGCTCGCCCGGAAGCCTGCATGGCTGCCATCACGCAGCGGTTGCCGCCGCGCTGCTTGGCATCGTACATGGCGCGGTCGGCCTCGCGGATCAGGTGCTGGCCTTCGCTGCCGTGCCCGGGGAACACCGCCACGCCGATGCTGGCCGATACGGACAGCCGCTGTCCGCCTACCTCGAACGGCTGCAGCAATGCGGTGCGGATCTTCTCGCCCGCGACCATCGCGTGGTCCGCCTGCTGGATGCCTGCCAGCAGCACCACGAACTCGTCGCCGCCCATGCGCCCCACGGTGTCCGACTCGCGCACGCAGTGGCGGATGCGCCGCGCCGTGTCCCGCAGCAGTGCATCGCCGGTTTCGTGTCCATGGCGGTCGTTGACCAGCTTGAAGCGGTCCAGATCGAGGTACAGCACGCCCAACAGCCCGTCGTCCCGGTGCGCGTGCCGCAGCGCCGCCTGCAGGCGGTCGTCGAACAGCGTGCGGTTGGGCAGCGCGGTCAGCGCATCGTGCTGTGCGATGTGGCGCAGCCAGGTCTCGTTCTGCTTGCGTTCGATCGCCGCGGCCACCTGCGTGGACACGAACTGCAGCAGCTGCCTGTCGCTCTCGCGGTAGCGGACGTCGCCCGTGTAGCTCTGCACCACCAGCGCGCCCAGCACGCGTCCGCGCGCGACCAGCGGCACGCCCAGCCAGTCCAGCGAGGGCCTGCCGATCGGCCGTACGTGCGCGGGCAGATGCATGCCGCGGTCGGGCGCCAGCAGCAGCGCCTCGCCGCTGCGGATGACCTCGCCGGTGAGCGTGCCGGCGTCCAGCGGGATCGGCGCTGGCGCGCGGTCGTAGGCGTCGACGAAATAGGGAAAGCTCAGCATGCCGGTCGCAGGATCGTGCAGCGCCACGAAGCAGTTCTGTGCCGGCAGCAGGCCGCCGATGATCTGGTGGATGCGCCGGAACAGCGCCAGCAGGTCGGCGGTGGTGTGCGCCGCTTCCGAGATGTCCAGCAGCGCGGCCTGCACCGCCTCGGCATGCCTGCGCGCGGTGATGTCGCGCGCCACCGCGATGCGCACACCGTCGGCTTCCGACCAGCGTGCGGACCACATGATGTGCACGGTGCCGCCGTCCTTGCGCAGGTAGCGGTTCTCGAAGTGCGGGTTGGGTATGCCCGACATGATCTTCGCCGCAGCGGCCAGGGTGCGGGCGCGGTCGTCCGGGTGCACCATCTCGATCATCGGCCGGCCCAGCATCTCCTCCGGGGTGTAGCCGAAGATGCGCTCGCAGGCGGCGCTGGCGTAGACGAAGCGACCCCCGGTGTCGACCACGCAGACGGCGTCCACCAGCAGATCGAGGACGTGCTCGAGGCGGGCGGGGATGGGAATCGTCATGTGTGCACTGTGCCAGCGCGTGCCGGGGTGCGCACGCGGACGGCGTCCGTGGCCGTGCAAACAATGTTGACCGCGGGCGGGCGGTCGTGGCCGTGGGGGAGGGTCAGGCATCGCGCTCGCTGTCGAGCATGGCCATCTGCGCCGGCGCGTAGCGGCCGCCGGCCGCGGCATCGCGCGGCACGGCCTGCGCCAGCGCCGTCAGGGTGGCCGGATCCAGCGGTCGGTCCAGCGCGCCCAGTGCCTCCGCCAACTGGTCGCGGCGGCGCGCGCCGATCAGCGGCACGATGTCCGCACCCTGCGACAGCACCCAGGCGATGGCGAGCTGCGCCACGCCGAGTCCCAGCGGCTGCGCGATCGCGCGCATGCTCTCCACCAGCGCCAGATTGCGCTCGAGATTGCCGGCCTGGAAGCGCGGGCCGTGCGCGCGCCAGTCGCCGGGCGCGACCGCGCCGGCACGCCAGTGGCCGCTGATGAGCCCGCGCGAGAGCACGCCATAGGCGGTGATGCCGACGCCCAGCGCGCGGCAGGCCGGCAGGATGGCGTCCTCGATGCCGCGCGAGATCAGCGAGTACTCGATTTGCAGATCGCAGATGGAATGCACCGCGGCAGCGCGGCGCAGCGTGCGCGCGCCGACCTCAGAAAGGCCGATGTGGCGCACGTGTCCGGCCCTGACCATGTCGGCGATGGCGCCGACGGTGTCCTCGATCGGCACCTGCGGATCCAGCCGCGCCGGCCGGTAGATGTCGATGTAATCGGTGCCCAGCCGCTGCAGCGAGCAGGCCAGGAAGTTCTTCACCGCCGCCGGCCGCGCGTCGAAACCCTGCCAGCCGCCGGCCGGATCGCGCAGCGCGCCGAACTTCACGCTCAGCCGTACGCGTTCGCGCGGCACCTGGCGCAGCGCCTCGCGGAGCAGCAGCTCGTTGTGGCCCGAGCCGTAGAAATCGCCGGTGTCCAGCAAGTCGACGCCGGCGTCCAGCGCGGCGTGGATCGTGGCGATGGCCTCGCCGCGGTCGGCCGGGCCGTACAGGCCGGACATGCCCATGCAGCCCAGGCCGAGGCGCGGGACCTGCGGGCCGCTGCGGCCCAGCGATGCGCGGATCACCCCGGTGCTCCGGGTGCCGGCCCGAGGGCGGGCGGGGCGCGCATGGCTAGGGTCGTGCGTGCCGCAGGAACTGCGGGTCGCGGCGCGCGTGGGTGGCCTGCTCGAAGCCGTAGGCGATCTCGATTAGGGTCGGTTCGCTCCACTTGCCGGCGAAGAAGCTGACGCCGATCGGCAGACCGTGCACGAAGCCGGCGGGCACGGTGATGTCCGGATAGCCGGCCACCGCCGCGGGCGAGGAGCTGGACACGCTGCTGCCGGCGTCGCCGTTGACCAGGTCCACCTTCCACGCCGGACCGTTGGTGGGCGCCATCAGTGCGTCGAGATGATCCTTGCGCAGCGCGGCGTCGATGCCCTCGGGCCCGGCCAGGCGCTTCTCGTCGGCCAGCGCCTTGAGGTACTTGGGATCGGTCAGCGGGCCGCGCTTCTCGGCGGCGATCATCAGCCCCTGGCCGAACCAGGGCATCTCCTCGGCGGCGTGCGCCTTGTTGAAGGCGATCACGTCGGCCAGGGATTTCACCGGCACGCCGCTACGCGTGGCGAGGTACGCATCGAGATCGTGCTTGAAATCGTAGGACAGCACGAGGTTCTCGTCCTTGCCGTAGTCGTTCACGTGCGGGATGGTCACCGGGTCGATGACGATGGCGCCGGCCTTGCGC
>JAJYTR010000081.1 GCA_021792975.1 Pseudomonadota bacterium
GTGTGCCGGCGATGACAAAGAAATGCGTATCGGGCTTGGACATGTCGCTCCAGGCGATATGACCGTCGCTGATATGCACCTGCGCGCCCAGCGTATCGACCAGCACGCCCCAGCCCGCCGTGCTCCACAGCCACGGCGCACCGGGGTGGCCTTGCTCGCCGGCCTTCACCGTCCATGCGCCCGTGCGCAGGATGCCCGCGCTCGAATCGCTGGACTTGCTGTAACCACCGAGCCCGTAGAGCGCATCCTGCGGCGACGCAGCGAGCGCGATGCGGCCCCGCACCAGCGCGTCTACATCGTCCACCGTCAGCAAGGGCTTACCCTGGGCGTCGCTGACCTGCAACCGCTGCGCCCCCGGGTTCCAGCGCAAGCGCATCTGCGGCGAACGTTGGATGACATCGCCCCGCGCATCCTGCTGCAACTGCGGCGCGTAATGCCCGGGCACGCGATGCGGGTCGAGCACCAGCGTATCCGAGCTGGCGTGGGCATCGGGCAGCAGGTGCAGTTCCACGACGTCGGACGCACGC
The DNA here is from genome assembly GCA_021792975.1 of Pseudomonadota bacterium. Classification (GTDB taxonomy): domain Bacteria; phylum Pseudomonadota; class Gammaproteobacteria; order Xanthomonadales; family Rhodanobacteraceae; genus Metallibacterium. Next base: position 528 of record JAJYTR010000081.1, read on the forward strand.
CAGCGCACACTAAGCACGTACGCGCCCCACTGCGGCTTCGCTGGCTGTGCCGCGGACTTCGCGACATCCGCGCGTACGCTGCGCAGGTCGAAGCCGTAGCGGTGCGTGGTCACTAGCGCGAAGCGCGGGAGCTGCGCGGCTGGTGCGGACTGCGCACGCGCCGGCGCTGCGAAGATGCCGGCCAGCAGCGCGCCGGCCAGCAGCGGCAACAGGTACGCGCGCATCAGCGCTTCTCCGTGGCGGTAATCGTGACGGATGCGGCGCGCCCCTCCAGCACGGCGCTGCCGTAGGCGGGCAGCTGCAGCACGCCGACCTCGAGGCGTGTGGCCGGTTCGCTAGCGCGTAGCAGTGCGCCATAGGCATAGCCCTGCACCGGCCGCAGCCGCAGGCTTTGCGCGCGCGCCGAGAGGTTGTGCACCACCAGCACGCGGCCGGATTCATCCTGCAATCGCCACGCCGCCAACGCCAGATTGCCGGTGGCGTACTCGCCGGCCACACCGTCGCGCAGCGGCGCGATGTCCATGCGCCAGCGGATCAGCGTGCGGTAGCGATTGAGCAGCGAGTGCGGATTGTCGTTCTCGGCCTGCACCGAGACATCCTGGCTCATCGGCACCGGTGAGACTTCCCACGTGGTCTCGCCCGGTGCGCTGCGGCTGATGTTCCAGCGCATCGGCTCACGATCCAAAGGATCGGGCTTCGTGCCGCGCATGCCGATCTCCTCGCCGTAGTACACGAACGGGTTACCGGGCAGAGTCAGCAGCATGGCGGCGGCCAGCTTCATCTTGTCGAGGTTGCCGCCGAGGTCGGTCATCACGCGCTGCTGATCGTGGTTGCTCAGGAACGGTGCGTCCATGACGTAGTGCCCGGCGGCCGCCCGGTACACGGTCTGCATGTGCACAAGGTCGCGGCCGATGCCGTCGTCGCGGCCGCTGCGCGCGGCCTTGACCAGACGCTCGGCCAGCGGAAAGTCGAACACCGCGTTCAGCGGCTTCACGAACGGCGCATTCAGCCGGTAGTGGCTGCCCGTCACTTCGCCGACCAGATAGGCGTGCGGATCGACGCTGTCGAGGCCTTGCCGGTATTCGTTCCACCACGCCGCGTCCTTGTCCATGATCGCCATGCTGTGGTCGTCCTGCTCGAGCTTGTCGAAGATGTGCTTGGCGGCATCCAGCCGGAAGCCGTCGGCGCCTTTGCGCAACCAGTAGCGCCCGATCGAAATCATCGCGTCGCGCACGGCGGGATTGTCGTAGTTCAGATCGGGCATGCACCCGCAGAAAATGCCCATGTAATGCTGCTTGCCCAACGTGCGCCACACCGGGCCGCCCCACGGGCTTTTCTCGTCGAGGTTGGTGTGCGGCCCGGCCCAGATGTACCAGTCGTGGTAGGGGCTGGCCGGATTCTGCGCGGCGATAAACCATGGATTCTGGTCGCTGGTGTGGTTGATCACCATGTCCAGGATCACCTTGATGCCGTCGGCGTGCGCGGCTTTCACCAGGCGCTCGAAGTCGGCCATGGTGCCGTACTGCGGGTTGATGGCGCGGTAATCGGTGATGTCGTAGCCGTGATAGCTGGGCGAAGAAAAGATCGGCGTTAGCCAGATGCCGCTGACGCCGAGGCTCTTGAGATAGGGCAGCTTGGCGGTGACGCCGGCGAGATCGCCGATGCCGTCGCCGTTGCTGTCGTAGAACGAGCGCACGAAGATTTCGTAGTACACGCCCGAGGGCGCCGGCGCGCCGATGCCGGACGCGGCCGGTGCGGCCGCTCGCGGTGCGGCCCACGCACAAGCAGAAGCCAGCAACCCGGCAAACAACAGCGAAAGCACGACCCGCGGCGCGCGGGTCCGGTGTGAACTCGGCATGTCGGCAATTCCCTCGTGGCGACCCGTCGTCGCGGGCACTTGCCGTGATGGTAGGCCGCGGCGGCAGTGCCGGGTGCTTGTGCATACGTATTCATGCATCGAATCCGCGCGATGTCTCGCGCGCGCGGCTGCTGCGGCACGCACCGGCGAAGCCGTGAATGTCGTTTTCCGGTTAGGCTGCGGCACGCACTACACAACGCCCATCGCGATGACCGATACCGAACGCTTTCTGATCGCGCTGGCGATTATTTTCGGACTGCCCTATGCGATCTGGCGGCTGGGCCGCACCGACTACTGGGCGCCGCTGGTGGTGGTGCAGATCATCACCGGCATCGTGCTGGGGCCGGGCCTGCTGGGTGCGGCGTTTCCCGCCTGCTACCACGCCGTTTTCGAACCACGCGTGGTGCAGGCGCTCAACGGCTTGGCGTGGTGGGGCGTGATGCTGTTCGTGTGGATCGCCGGCATCGAACTGGACCTGAAGGAAGTCTGGCGCCAGCGCCGCGAATGCGGCACCACGGCGGCGCTGGCGCTGGGCACGCCGCTGCTGTTCGGTGCCGCGGCGGCGGCAGGCATGCTGGCCTGGCGCGGCGGCTGGATCGGCCCGCGCGGCGACGACTGGCAGTTCGTGCTGGGCGTGGGCATGGCCTGCGCGGTCACCGCCCTGCCGATCCTGGTGCTGCTGATGGACAAACTGGCCATCCTGCGCACGCCGTTCGGACAGCGCGTACTGCGTTACGCCAGCTTGGACGACGTGGTGATCTGGGCGGTGCTGGCGTTGATCCTACTGGACTGGCACCGCATCGGTCTGCAACTGACGTTCCTGTTGTTGTTCTTCCCCGCCGCCTGGCTGTTCCGCCGCCTGCTGCGCGCGCTGCCCGCGGCCGATCGCTGGTACGTGGCGCTGGTGTGGCTGGCGCTGGTGGCGTTCGCGGCCGATCACTCGGGCCTGCATTTCATGGTCGGCTCGTTCCTGGCCGGCATGGTGATCGATCGCGACTGGTTCGACGGCAAGCAACTGGACGGGCTGCGCGAGAACGTGCTGCTGGTGCTGATGCCGGTGTTTTTCCTGTCCACCGGGCTGCGCACCGGCTGGTCGCTGGGCGGCCTGGCCGTGCTCGGTGCCGCCGCGCTGCTGCTGCTGGCGGAGATCGCCGGCAAGCTGGCCGGCGTGGCTCTGGCCGGGCGCCTGCTGGGCTGGACCAAGGGCGATGCCTGGCGCATCGGCTGGCTGCTGCAGACCAAGGCGCTGATCATGATCATCTACGTCAACATCCTGCTCGACCGCGGCCTGATCAGCAGCGATACCTTCACCGCGCTGCTGTTGATGGCCGTGGTCAGCACCATGCTGACCGTGCCGATGGTGGCGCCGCGGCTGCGTGCCGCCAGCGGAGCCGCGCAACATGGCTGAACTCACGCGCGCATCCGGCGGCGGCCCGCGCAGCCTGCGCCGCATCGTCATCGTCGGCGGCGGAACGGCGGGCTGGATGGCGGCCGCCGCGCTGGTGCACGCCAGCGCGGGCGGCTGCCCGATCACGCTGATCGAGTCGGAGGAGATCGGCAGTATCGGCGTGGGCGAGGCCACCATCCCGCCGATCAAACGTTTCAACCAAATGCTGGGACTGGACGAGTACGAGTTCTTGGCCTACACACAAGGCAGCTACAAGCTGGGCATCGAGTTCGTCGACTGGGCGCGCAAGGAGCAGCGCTACTTCCATCCGTTCGGTCAGATCGGCGTCGAGTTCGACGCCGTGCCGCTGCATCACTACTGGCTGCGCGAGCGTGCGCGCGGCGACGCCACGC
>JAJYTR010000082.1 GCA_021792975.1 Pseudomonadota bacterium
TGTTCGCGCTGCTGGTGCTGTATTTCCTGCAAAGTGGCATTCGCTCGCGCAACCGCGTGCAGCTCGAGCGCTACGTGGTCATGCTGTTGCTGTTCGCGGCCAACATCGTGTTCTGGGCGCTGGATTTGCAGGGCGCGACCTCGCTGAACTTCCTGGCCCGGGATTTCGTCAACGCGCCGTTCAATTTCACCTGGTTCCAATCGGCCAACCCGTTCTACATCCTGATCATCGCGCCATTTCTGGCGCAGTTGTGGACGTGGCTGGATCGTCGCAACATCAACCCGTCCACGCCGCGCAAATTCGGCATCGGCATCGTGCTGGTCGGGCTGAGTTATCTGGTGATGTTCGCCGCCATCCATTACCTGCAGGCGGTCAACGGCAAGGTGCCGGCGTGGACGCTGGCGCTGTGCTACCTCACCCAGACCATCGGCGAACTGACGCTGTCGCCGATCGGTTACGCCATGGTCACGCGACTGGCCGCGCCGCACGAATCAGCGCTGGCCATGGGCGGCTGGTTCCTGGCCATCGCCATGAGCTACGACCTCGCCGGCAAGATCGCCGCGCTCACCACCGCGCAGGCCGGCAGCGGCATCATGGGCTATGCCCATGTGTACGCGATGCTGTTCTGGATCGGCCTCGGCGTGGGTGTGCTGTATCTGCTGATCGCGCCGCTGCTGACCAAGCTCATGCACGGCGCGCGCTGAGCGCCGCGTTGCCCGTGCCCGCCGAGCCGCGCTGCCCGTATTGGCGCGTCATTGTCGCGCGTCAATAAAATACGCCTCTTGGATCACGACAACGTAATGTCGTTTTGATCTTTGGATGCGTGCATTCCGCGATGCGCAATGTGATCATGATCACACTATGCAGCCCGCCGCGCCAAAACGAATGGGCTGTCACGCGATAAACCACGCAAGCAGCCTACAGGGGGCGAAATTGCAGCGGATTCATTTTGTCTCGGGTTTGCCGCGCGCCGGCTCGACGCTGCTGGCCGCGCTGCTGCGGCAGAACCCACGCTTGCACGCCGGCATGAGCGGCCCGGTGGCCGGCTTGGTCGGCAGCCTGCTTGGGGAAATGAGCGGGCGCAACGAGTTCTCGGTATTCATCGACGACGCGCAGCGCCAGCGCGTGCTGCGGGGCGTCATCGAGAACTACTACGCCGACACGCCGGCGGAGGTGGTCTTCGATACCAGCCGCGCCTGGTGCGCGCGCATGGGCGTGCTGCGCACGCTGTACCCCGAAGCCAGAGTGATCGCCTGCGTGCGGCACATGCCGTGGATCATCGACAGCCTCGAGCGCCTGATCCGGCGTAATGCGTTGCAGCCGTCCTCGATCTTCAACTACACGCCGGGCGGCACGGTGTACTCGCGCGCCGACGGCGTGGCCAGCGGCGAGGGCATGGTCGGCTATGCCTACAACGCGTTGAAAGAGGCATTTTTTGGTGAGGACAGCGCCAACCTGATGCTGCTGCAGTACGAGACGCTGAGCAGCGACCCGGGCAAGGCGCTGGCCGCCATCTACGAGTTCATCGGCGAACCAGCCTACGCGCACGACTTCGCGCAGGTCGACTACGACGCCAGCGCGTTCGACGCCAAGGCCGGCACACCGGGATTGCACACCGTGCGGCCCAAAGTGGGCGCGATCGAGCGCGAAACCATCCTGCCGCCGGACGTGTTCCGGCGTTTCGAGAACGACGCCTTCTGGCGCGATCCGGCGTTGAACAAGCGTGGGGTGCGCATCGTTTGAACCCTTTTCGCGTGCCTGGACGATCCGGCGCACGCTTTGCATCAACTGTCATGACAAGAGAGTGATCGCATGAATCGTATCTACCGACTGGTCTGGAACCGCGCGCTGGGCGTGCTGCAAGTTGCTTCGGAGTTGACCAAAGCCGCGCCGTGCGGCGCGGCGGGCAACACGGCGCCACAGCGCCTGCGCCACTCGCGCCTGGCGCAGGCCTGCGCCGCCGCCTTGGCGCTGAGCCTGGGCGCGGTGGCGCAGCCGGCATGGGCCATTCCGTCCACTTGCACGCCCAGCGCGACCACGCTCTGTGGCACGGCGGGTGGGAATGGCACGAATGGCACCAACGGCCAGGCTGGGGCAGGCGGTGCCGGCGCCGTCGCGACCGGCGCCAATGCCAATTCCGGTGGCGCTGGCGGCGTGGGCAACACCGCTCCGGCAGGAAACGGCACCGCGGGGCAAGGCGCCAATGGCAGTGGGGGTGCCGCCGGCCTCATTGGCGGAGCACCGTACGGTGGTAACAGCAGCGGCTCCGGTGGTCACGGAGGCGCGGCTCTTGGCACGGCCGGCTATGGCGGCGGCGGCGGTGGCGGATCTGGTTTCTCTACTACTTGGGGCGGCGGTGGCGGTGGCGGTGGCGGTGGCGTCGGCCAGGCTGTTGCCGGCACGGCCTTCACCAACCCGGGCAGCATCTTCGGCGGCAACGGCGGCAACGGCGGCAACGGATATTTCAGCGGCAGTTCTGGATACGGTGGTGGTGGCGGTGGCGGTGGCGCGGGCATTTATGCCACCGCCGGCAGCACCCTCACCACCGGCGCAGGCACCATGGTCGCGGGCGGCAGCGGCGGCAATGGCGGCGACGGCTTCAACGCCGCTGGCGGCGGCGGTGGTGGTGCTGGCGTGGCCGGTACCGGCTTCACGCTCGGCAATGCTGGCGCCATCACCGGCGGCGCCGGTGGCACGGGCGGCGGTCCGCTGAGCGACGGGGGGCATGGGGGCAACGGAGGGGGTGGCGGTACCGGCGTTTACGGCAGCGGCATTACCCTGACCAACAGTGGGACCATCACCGGTGGCGCTGCAGGAGCCGGTGGCAATGACACCCGCGGCGGCGGCGGCGGCGGCGGTGGCTCAGGCGTCTATGCGATCAATACCTCCGCCCTAACCAATACCGGCGCCATCGCCGGTGGCAGTGGCGGCAACGGCGGCGGGGGTGGCTACAACGGCAATGGCAGCACGGGCGGCGGCTACGGCAGCGGCGGCAATGCCGGCGCGGGTGGCGCTGGCGTCAGTGGCACGGGATTCACCTTGACCACGTCGGGCACCATCACGGGCGGCAACGGCGGCAACGGCGGCATCTCCGGTTACAACGGCACCAAAGGCAATGCTGGCAACGGCGGCAGTGGCGGCAGTGGCGTCAGCGGCGCCGGATTCACACTGACCAATACCGGCAGCATCAGCGGCGGTGATGGCGGTATCGCGGGCGCGGGCAGCACCGCGGGTGCGGCGGGCATGGGCGGCGCCGGCGTGGTCGCCACCGGCGGCTCCATGGTCATCAACGCCGGCACCATCCAGGGTGGCTTTGCCGCCGGCGGTTCCGGCGCGCAGGCGAACGCGATCGATTTTTCCGGCGGCGGCAACACGCTGGAGCTGGAAGCCGGCTCGACGATCGTCGGCAATGTCGTCAGCACCAGCGGCACCTCGGGTGGCGGCGACACCCTCGCCCTGGGTGGCGATACCAACGCGGCGGGTGGCAACAGCTTCGACCTCGGTGCGATCGACGCGACGCTGCCGGTCGGCTACACCGGCACCCAGTACGTCGGCTTCGCCAACTTCGTCAAGGAAGGCGCCAGCACCTGGACCGTCACCGGCAGCAGCGCCGTGCAGCAGGGCTGGAACCTGCTGGGCGGGACGCTGCAGGTGGGATCGAGCGCCCTCACGGCCAGCATCACCGGCAGCTACGGGTCCAGCGGCACGGGCGGCAGTGGCGTTTATGCCGCTGCCGGCTCGACGCTCGGCGTGGCGGCGGGTAGCTCCGTGACGGGCGGCGCCGCAGGCTATGGCTACACGGGCGGTGCGGGCGTCTATGCCGCCCCGAGCTCGACGCTGAGCAACGCCGGCACCATAACCGGCGGTGCGGGCGGCTACTACAGCGGCACTGGCGGCGCCGGCGTCACAGGCAAGGGTTTCACCCTGACCAACTCGGGCGGCATCAGCGGCGGTGCTGGCGGCTATTATTACGGTGGCACCGGGGGTGCTGGCGGTGCCGGTGTCTACGGTCAATCGTTCACGCTCGCCAATACCAGCACGATCAGCGGCGGCATCGGTGGCGCCGGCGGCAATGCCGGCCACGTCATCGGGAATTATGCGGGTAGTGGCGGTGCTGGCGGTGCCGGGGTCACCG
>JAJYTR010000083.1 GCA_021792975.1 Pseudomonadota bacterium
CAGTACGTCGCCGGCCTTGCCGGAGGGGTAATCGCCGGGCGCACGGAGGACCGCATCGACCGAGGAATCGGGAAAGGTCGCGGCGTAGAAGCGCGCGGCGTCTTCGGCGTCCTTGTCGTACCAGAGACAGATGGTGTTGCGGGCGATGGGGTTCATGCGGGTTCTCCTTCAGTGTGCGGGCGCGGCGCGTTGCAGCAGCACATGGGTGGCGCGCTCGCCGGGCACGACCTGTGTGCAGGCGTAGCCCAGTGCCGGCAGGTCGAGGCCAGCGAACAGTGCCTCGCCCTGTCCCAGCAGGACCGGACTGACGGCGAGGTGCAGCTCGTCGATCCGGCGCGCCTGCAGGTATTGCCGCACCGTGGCCGCGCCGCCGCCCAAGCGCACGTCGCGGCCGCCGCCGGCGGCGAAGGCGCGTTGCAGCGCCTCGTCGATGCCGCCGGTGACGAAGTGGAACACCGTGCCGCCAGCCATGTGCAGCGGCGCGCGTGGATGGTGGGTCAGCACGAACACCGGCGTGTGGTACGGCGGCTCCTCGCCCCACCAACCGCGCCAGGATTCGTCCGGCCACGGCCCGCGCACGGGGCCGAACATGTTGCGGCCGAGGATCCAGGCGCCGATGTGCTCGAAACCCTGTGCCGCCATGCGGTGATCGACGCCGGTCTCGCCGCCATCCTGGCCTTCATGCATGCCGCGCCACAGGCGCGTGTGGAAGAACCATTCCATCAGCTCCGTCCCGCGCACGCCCAAGGGGTTCTGCAGATCCTGATCCGGCCCGGCGGCGAAGCCGTCGAGGGATACCGCAAAGCTATGCACGCGCAGTTTCGCCATGGCCGGCTCCCGCGGCTCAGTTCGAAGCGGCGGGAATGTCCGCCTCGACAAGTTGCGCCAGCAGCTGCAGCGATTCCTGCCAGCCCAGGTAGCACGCTTCGACCGGGATGGCCGGCGGGATGCCATGCTGCACCACCTGCAGCTCGGTGCCGCAAAACACTTCGCGCAGGCTGATGGTGGTCTCCATCACGCCCGGCAGATTCGGATCGTCGAAGGTGTCCGTGTGGCGGATGTGCGCGTTGGGCACCAGTTCCAGGTACTCGCCGCCGAAAGCATGGCTTTGGCCTGTGCCGAAGTGGGTGAACGTCATGCGGTAGCGGCCGCCGACATGGGCGTCGAGCGCGTGCACGGTGCCGGTGTAGCCGTGCGGCGGCAGCCACTTGGCCAGGGCGGCGGCATCGAGGAAGGCGCGGTACACGCGCTCGGGCGGGGCACGCAGCACACGGTGCAGTCGCACGGTACGGGTCGTCATCTTGCATCCTCTTTTTGGCGAGCAGGGCGGCAGGCCGCCGATTGTTTCAGCGGACAAAACATGGCGCGCACTCCCGCACTTCGACCGTGGCGAAACGCGCGGCGGGACAGGCCCGGGCAATGGCGACGGCCTCCTCCAGGTCGGCGCAGTCGAGCAGGAAAAACCCGCCGATCATCTCCTTGGCCTCGGCGAACGGGCCATCGCGCAGCACCGGCTTGTCGTGCTGCACCTGCACGCGCACGCCGTGGCGGTCGGGCCGCAGCGATTCGCTGGCCAGCAGCTTGCTGCCCAGACCCTCGCCGAAAGCCACCATCTCGGCGTATCGCGCACGCGCCTCGGCATCGCTGCGCGCTTCGCGCTGGCCGCGCGGCTCGCTGATCAGCAGCAGGTAACGCATGGCGTGCTCCCTCGATCGACTTGCGTGGCAGCGCCGCAAGACCGGCGCGTGCAATCTGATTATCGGCCCGCCTTCATGGCGGCCACCATCTCCTCACGGCTGACCTCGCGCAGGTGGGTGGCGATGCTCCAGTGATGCCCGAAGGGATCGACGACGCACCCGTAACGATCGCCCCAGAACATGTCGGCCAGCGGCATGGTCACCATCGCGCCGGCCCGCATGGCACGCGCGAACGCGGCATCGGCGTCCTCGACCTGCAGGTGGATGGTCACCGGGGTGCCCTTCAACGTCTGCGGGCTGTGCGCGCCGTGCTCGGGCATCTCGTCGACCAGGAACAACTGCGAATCGCCAATGCGCACGCAGGCATGCATCAGCTTGCCATTCGGCATGGGCAGGCGGAACAGCTCGACGGCGCCGAAGGCGCGGCCATAGAAATCGATGGCTGCCGCGGCGTCGCGGCAGACCAGGTGCGGGGTGAGGCTGTGCATGCCGTCGGGGATGGCTTTGACCTTGCTCATGGGAGTCTCCGGCAGGTGGTGGCAATGGGCGCACGCCGCGCCCGCTGTTACGACATGCGAAGCCGCGCGAATTCGACAACCCGATCCGGTCTATTTCGACCCGATCGATTTCGACGCCGTCAGTTCGCGGAAACGCTCAACCTCGGCGGAGGGCGCGAAGTCGTCCAGCTCGAACAACTGCCGCACCTCGATCTCCGCGGGCTGGCCCGGTCCCACCGTGTTGGGAAAGCGCCGCGCCCACTCCATCGCTTCCTCGCGCGAGGCCACCTGGATCAGCGTGTAGCCGGCGATCAGCTCCCTGGTCTCGGTGAACGGGCCGTCGATGACCGTGCGACGCCCGCCGTCGTAGCGCACGCGCCAGCCTGCGCAGCTGGGCTTGAGACCGCTGGCGTCCAGCAGCACGCCGGCGCGCGCCAGTTCCTCGTGGAAGGCGGCCATTTCGGCGAACACGGTGGGATCGGGCTGAAAGCCGCCCGGCGTGGTGCCTTCGGCCTCGAATGCGGGGGTCGACTTGACGAGGATCATGTAGCGCATGGGCATCTCTCCGCCGCGGGGCGGCGCACGGTCCGCCCTCGCTGGTACGACGCACGGCGCCGCGTGGAATCGACAGCATGCGCGCCGCCAGTCTCGCGCGGCGGCAGGGGCGGTGCCAGCGCCGCGCGGCCGCCGTCACGTTGCATGAACATGCGTCACCGGATGCGCGATGCAACCTCCGCTTGCCGCCGCTGTCCAACGCGCACGCGCCGCCGGCGCGCCAGGAGTCCCATCCATGTCATCCAGTCTGCGCCCGGGCTTGCTAGCCCTCGGCCTGGCCTGTGCGCCGTTGCTGGCGCGCGCCGATGTGTTGACCCCGCCGCATATCCCGCCCGCCGACGCGACGCGCGTGGATGCGATCCTGGCGCGGCTGGGCGCGGCGCACGAATTCAGCGCTGTGGCCATCTCGCCGGACGGCCGGCAGCTGGCCTGGGTGCTGGATACGCCCGCCGGCGCGCGGCTGTACTTGATCGCCGCGCCGGGCGGCGCGGCACGCGCCATCACCGCCCCCGGCCAGCACAAGGGTTGCGATGTCAGCGAACCGGCCTTCGCGCCGCTCGGCCACACACTGGCCTTCCTTTCCGACTGCGCGGGCGGCAAGCAGGCGCAGGACGACATCGTGCTGCTGGACACCGCGCACACCGGCGCGGCGCCGCGGCAGATCACACACCTCGACGGCCTGGTGCACGCGCTGCGCTGGGCGCCGGACGGACGCAGCCTGGGCTTTCTCTATGTGCCGGGCGACACCCACCGCGTGGACGCGCTGGCCGCCACCAAGCCGCGCGTGGGGGTGATCGGCGAGGCCAATATCGAGCACCAGCGCGTGGCGGTGGTAAGCGCCGGCGGCGGCGCACCGCGGCTGCTGACGCCGCCCGGCCTGTTCCCCTACGAATTCGACTTCTCGCCGCACGGTGCGCGCATCGCCTACGTGGCGGCGCCGCCGCCGGGCGACGACAACTGGTGGATCGCGCAGCTCTACGTGCAGCAGGCCGCGCCCGGCGCCACGCCGCGCGCGCTGGTGGATCCCGGCACCATCCGCGGGCCGCTGCACGGCCTGCAGATCGCGCTGCCGCGCTTCGCGCCGGATGGCCGCCGCATCGCCTTCATCGGCGGGCTGATGAGCGACCAGGGCGTCACCGGCGGCGACGTCTACCTGGTGCCCGCGGCCGGAGGCAGGCCGATGAACCTGACGCCGCGCAGCACGGTCACCCCGGGCTGGCTGGCCTGGACCGGCGCCGGCAGCCTGCTGGTCAACGCCTTCGCCGGCGGCTCCAGCCAGCTCGCCACGCTGCGCATCGCGAACGCTG
>JAJYTR010000034.1 GCA_021792975.1 Pseudomonadota bacterium
CATCGGCTCGACCGTCACCGATCTCATTTCCGGCACCCAGTACACGGTCCAAAACAATGGCGGCAGGGGGTACGTCAATGTGACCGTCGACGGACACTATGGCGTGATTCTCGAGCAGTAGCCGCAAACCGGCTCCCGGGCCGCATCCGCTCCTTCCCCGGGAGCCGGCGGATGCGGATTCCGGCGGAGTCACCGCCTCGACGCGGGTCGGAGTCAACGGCAATCTTGCAGCCATGCTGAGAGCCTGTGAATTCTTCCCCGGCCGTCACTGATTCGGCGATCATGGTCGCCATTGCAATGAAGGGCACGGGCCGTGACGCACGCTGCAGAAGCTATGTTTGAAGAGTGGCTCGTACCTGGGCGGCCAGCCGCATCGCCGGTCAAGGTTGATCCAAAGACTATTTCAAACGACGTTTCTCATCCGGATCGCCGCCGTTTCCGGGAAGGCGTTTGCGCCGCGGCGAGCCGAGCCTCAGCGGCTATCGCCCTGACCTCGGCCGACTGCACGGCCGTGGTCATCCCCGCCCGTACCCACGATTTGCTGCCCCCCAACTGAAAGCTGGACAGGCCTACATCCTGAGTATATATACACGCATATACTAGGCTTGGCCTATCGGGGAATGCTGCCATGATCGAGACCCGCATTGCCAAGCTGTTCAAGAACGGCGCCAGCCAGGCGGTTCGCCTGCCGGCGGAGTTCCGCTTCGAGGGGGAGGAGGTATTCGTCACCCGTGACAACGCGACGGGCGATGTCGTCCTGTCGACCCGACCGGGTGCCAAGGCCTGGGACGAATTCTTCGAACTGTTGCATGCCATGGACGTTCCCGCTGACTTCATGGCCGAGCGCCCGTTGAACAGGGTGCCGCCCGAGCGCGGCCTGTTCGATGATGAGCGAGTTCCGCAGTCCGCGGCGGAGCGCTGACGATGCTGCACATGCTGGATACCGACACGGCCAGCTACTTGATCAAGGGCAAGTCGCCCGCAATCGAGGCCAAGCTGGCCGCGCTGGCCCCCACGACGGTCTGCATCTCGGTGATGACGCGGGCGGAATTGCAGTACGGGTTGAAGCGCTTGCCTGCCGACCACCGGTTGCACCTGGTGGTGCGCCAGTTCCTCAAGATCGTCCGCATCTTGCCTTGGGACGCCGACGCAGCGGACTGGTACGCCGAGATTCGCCACCAGTTGGCGAGCACCGGCCAGCCGATCGGTGAGATGGACATGATGATCGCCGCGCACGCGCTATCGGCGGGCGCGGTGCTGGTCACCAACAACCGTCGCTACTACGAGCGGATCGAAGCGCCGCTCATTCTGGAAAACTGGGCGTAGCCCGTAGGAACACAAAGAACCGACGCATGAGCGCGATCACCGAATGAACGGTTGTCTGCAGTGACCGCACTCGATCCCGAGAGCCTGGCCTTTGGTTGAAGACTGATCCAGTGGGCACAGGCGCTGCAGACCGGTGAGCATCTGCGCACGGAGCTCGCGGCCGTCCGAAAAGACCTCGAGAGCGAACGCGGGCATCGACGCCAGGCGGAGTCGAACGCCATTGGCCTCACCGCTCAGATCCAGGTTCTGGACGAGATGCTGCTAAACGCCAATCAACTGGACACCAGCGCCAGCCACTGGACACACACCGACGCCAGCCTGGACGCCAGCGCCACCGCTTGGCTTACATTGCGAGCCAACAGCGAAAGGCGTAGGATTGAATCCCATGTGCGCGAGCGAGGATCTAGGCATGCGTTCCACGCAGCAGTTCAGTATCACGCTACCCAATGACATGGCCGACGTGGTGCGCGCCAAGGTTGCGGCCGGTGAGTACGCCACCGAAAGCGAGGTCATTCGAGACGGTTTGCGATCTCTGATGGCGCGTGATCGGGCGGTGGAAGCTTGGTTACGCGAGACGGTGGCGCCCGCCTACGATGCCCTCAAGGCCAATCCCTCACGGGGAATTCCGGTGGCAACTGCGCGCACGCAGTTGGCGGCCGGTCGCCGGAAAGCCACTGGCAAGCGGTGAAAGCCTACCCAGTAGTCCTTACCCCCGAGGCACTCGACCAGCTGCGCGCGATCGAGCGCTACATCGCAGCCGCGTCAGGCGATCCGATGGTCGCGGAACGCTATGTCGACGCTTTGGTCAGCTACTGCGAATCGCTGGCCACGTTTCCGCAGCGCGGTGCGCGACGCGACGACATCCGACAGGGCCTACGGCTGGTGCCCTACCGCAACAGTGCTGAGGTGGCTTTCGTGGTCGACGGGGAACAGGTCTGGATCATCGGCGTGTTCTACGGTGGCCAGGACTACGAGAGTGCCCTCCAGTCAAGCGACCGTGAGCGCTGACCGACAGGTTGCGGGTCCGATGCGGTTCTCGGCGGGCATCAGTGACGCACAGAATATGCGTTGCGAGCAGCCGTCATGTCCCACAGCGTCCCTTCCCAGTTCGAGATACGCCCGGATTCCCCGCATCCCGAGCAAAGCCATTCGATGACTTTGCCTGCGGGTGAGTGAGTTTCCACGACGCCGGAGCACTTGAAACAGGCGGGCTGCTTCACCTCGGCGCTTCGCAAGGTCGCTGCGACAATGACGGTTCCCAAAAAGTCCGCCATTTTTCGGAACATCGCGCGGGTGCACGCTTCGGCCCAATGCGCGGTGCCGGGATTACGCGCGCGTCGCGGCACCCGTCGCGACGGCCAGCAGCGCGCCCGCGAACACCGCCGTCGCGCCGATGCCCATCGCCGCAGTGAATCCCGCGCGCATGCTGTTGCCTGCGGCGAACACGCTGCCCAGCACGCCCACGCCCAGCGTGGCGCCGACCATGCGTGCGGTGTTGACCATGGCCGAGGCGGTGCCGGCGCGGGCGGGGTCGACGGCGGCCACGGCGGTGGCCAGCACCGGTCCGGTGTTCAGCGCCATGCCGATGCCGGTCAGGAACAGGCCGGCTTCCGTCTGCCACAGGGGTTGGCCCGCATGCGTCGTTGCCAGCACGGCGATGCCCGCGGCGATCAGCGTCATGCCGCCCGCCATCAGACGCCGCGCGCCGAAGCGCACGCTCCACGGACCGGAGCGGTGCGACAGCGCGACGAAGGCCAGCGACATCGGCAACAGCGCCAGGCCGGCGCCGCCGGCGCCCAGCACGCCGCCGCGCTGCCAGACCAACGGCAGCAGGAACAGCACGCCGTACATGCCGAAGGTCATCGCCATCGCGACGCCATTGGCTACCGCCAGCCGGGCGTTGCGCAGCAGTGGCAAGGGGATCATGGCCCCTGCGCCCGCGCGTCGCTCGGCGTGCACGAACAGCAGCGCGGCAAGCAGCGCCACGCCCAGCGCGGGCAGCATCAGACGATGCGCGATGGCGGCCGCCGCCAGCGCGGCCAGCGCGAGGCCACCGAACCACTGGCCCGGCAGGTCGACGCGCCGGCCCTGCGCATCGCGCGATTCAGGAATGGCGCGCGGCGCCCATGCCCACGCCACCAGTCCGATCGGCACGATCAGCAGGAACACGCTGCGCCAGCCCGCCGTCTGGATCAGCCAGCCGCCCAGGGTCGGGCCGATGGCCACTGCTGCGCCGTTGGTGCCGGCCCACACGCCGATGGCGTGGGCGCGCTCGTGCGGATCGGCCCAGATGACGCGGATCAGCGCCAGGCTGGCGGGCAGCAGCAGGGCCGCGCCGATGCCCGCCAAGACGCGCGCGGCGATCAATACGCCGATGTCCGGTGCCAGCCCGGCGAGCAGCGAGCCGAGCACGAACACCGCCGCGCCCGCGCGCAGCACGCGGCGGCGCCCGAGCAGATCGGCCAGGGTGCCGCCGGTCATCAGCAGCGCGGCATAGCTCAGGTTGTAGGCATCCACCACCCATTGCAGCGCCGGCAGCGGTGCGTGCAGTCCGATGCCGATGGCGTGCACCGCCAGATTGACCACCGAGGTATCGACCTGGGCGATGAGCACGGCCAGGCACAGAATGAACAGAATGACGTGGCGGTTCGCGCGCGCGGGCGTGGTGCGGGACATGGCGGGCGCTTCGATAACGGACAGGCCGCCATCGTCGCCGCCGGCGCCGCGGCATGCTTCGGCGCGCGCCGAAGCGTGAGGCATGCGCAGCGGCCACCATCACGCCCAAGCGCGACCCGTGGATGGAAAAGCCGCCATGACCCAGCAACCCGACATCGCCCGCATCGCCGCGCTGGTGGGTGAGCCGGCGCGCGCGGCCATGCTGCTGGCGCTGGGCGATGGCCGTGCGCTGCCCGCGGGCGACCTGGCAGCCTGCGCGGGGGTGAGCGCGGCCACCGCCAGCGGGCACCTCGGCGCGCTGCGCGAGGCGGGTTTGCTCGACATGGTGCGGCAAGGCCGCCACCGCTATTACCGCATCGCCTCGGCGCAAGTGGCCGCACTGCTGGAATCGCTGTTGCTGGTGGCGGCGCAGAGTCCGGCGCGCGTGCTGCGTACGCGCGTCGACCCACGGCTGCAGGCCGGACGCACCTGTTACAACCACCTCGCCGGGCGCCTGGGCGTGGCCATCTGCGATGCGCTGATCGAACGCGAGGCGCTGCGCATCGACGCGGAGATCGCCCATTTCACCCCCGCGGGAGTCGCCCTGCTCGCCGGCTTCGGCCTCGATACCCGCGCGTTGCACCATCGGCCGATGAGCAAGACCTGCATCGACTGGAGCGAGCGCCGCCATCACCTCTCCAGCCCGGTGGGCACGGCCGTCTATCGACGTTGCCTGCAACTGGGCTGGGTGCGCCACCACCTCGACAGTCGCGCGGTGAGCATCACCCGGACCGGGACGGCGGGGCTTCACGCACAGTTCGGGCTGATGCCGTGAGCCGTTCGTACGCACCGCGGCTCGAAACCCGACGTTGCCGCGCAAGGATCAGCGCAGCGAGCAGCAGCGGGGCATCGAAACCGCGCTGCCGCACGGACGGCCACGGTGCAACCAGGGGTGGGGTGGTGGCTATGGGTGGGCTCGAACCACCGACCTCGGCATTATGAGTGCCACGCTCTGACCAGCTGAGCTACATAGCCGATTGTGTGCTTTTGCCGCGATCCTGCTTGCGCGCCGCACGCTGGATATCTGCTCGATCCCGCCGCGCGCGGCCGCCTAGTGTAGGTGTGCGGCAATCCACCCGCAAGGCGCTGCGGCCCCAAGGCGGGCGCTCAACCGGGTCGTGTGTTCAGGCGCACGCGCGCGAAGTTGCGTTTGCCCACCTGCAGCAGCCCCTCGAAGCCGGGCGCGAATACGCGGGCGGCGTCCTCGCAGACGTCGCCGTTCACGCGCACCGCGCGCTCACGCAGCTTGCGCACGGCCTCGGAATTGCTGGGCGTCAGCCCCGCGGCCGTCAGCAGCGCCGGCAGGCGCAGGCCTGCGGCCGGCACCGGGATCTCGGCGAGCGGCACGTCGGCAGCGGCGCCCTCGCCGCGCACGGCGGCCTGCCAGCCGGCCACGGCGCGCGCCGCTGCGGTCGCGCCGTGGAAGCGCGCGGCCAGTTCTTGCGCCAGGCGCAGCTTGACCTCGCGCGGGTTGAGCCGGCCGGCGTCCACCTCGGTGCGCAGGCGCACGGCTTCGTCCACGCCGATCTCGAAGCTGAGCAGCTCGATCCAGCGCCACATCAGCGCGTCGCCGATGCGCATGGTCTTGCCGACGATATCGATGGCCGGCTCGTCGATGCCGATGTAGTTGCCCAGCGACTTGGACATCTTGTTGATGCCGTCCAGCCCTTCCAGCAGCGGCAGGGTCAGCACGATCTGCGGCGGCTGTCCGTAGTGCGCCTGCAGGGCCCTGCCCATCAGCAGGTTGAAGGTCTGGTCGGTGCCGCCCAGCTCGACGTCGGCCTTGAGCGCCACCGAGTCGTAGCCCTGCACCAGCGGATAGAGGAACTCGTGGATGGCGATGGGCTGCTGCGCCGCGTAGCGCTTGGCGAAATCGTCGCGTTCGAGCATGCGCGCGACGGTGTGCTGCGCGGCCAGGCGGATCATGTCGGCGGCAGCCATGCGGGCGAACCATTCGGAATTGAAGCGCAGCTCGGTGCGCTCGCGGTCCAGCACCTTGAACACCTGCGTGGCGTAGGTGTGCGCGTTGGCCTCGACGTCCGCGCGCGTCAGCGGCTTGCGCGTGGCGTTCCGGCCCGAGGGATCGCCGATCATCCCGGTGAAATCGCCGATCAGGAAAATCACCCGGTGCCCCAGGTCCTGGAACTGGCGCATCTTGTTGAGCAGCACCGTGTGGCCCAGGTGCAGGTCGGGCGCGGTGGGATCGAAGCCGGCCTTGATGCGCAGCGGACGGTGCAGTGCCAGGCGCGCGCGCAGCTCGTCCTCCTTGAAGATGGCCTCGCTGCCGCGACGGATCAGCGCCAGCGCGTTCTCGGAATCGGTCATGGACAATCCGGTGGTGGCGGACCGCGGATCCCGTTGCCGCGGCCGGAGCATTCAGTAGAAACGAAACGCGGGTTAATTGCGAGTTAAACCGCGGGCGGCGCGCGGCATTCCTGCATACTAAAGCGTTGACGATGTTTTCCGGGGCTGGTTATGGTACCGGCCGTTTTGATCGGCGGAGCCGCGGGGATGGGCACAGCGAAGCCGGGCCATGGCGCGCGTGCGACGCTGCGCAGCGTCGTCGCGCACCGACACGTGCGGTTCTACCTGCATGCGGCCCGGCGCGCCCATGCGGCGCTGCTGGCGCGCCGCCGCCACCGCTGGCTGCTGGCCGGCGCACTGGCCACGGCCGCGGTGCTGGCGTTCATTGTGCTGCCCGCGTGGGCCACGCTGCAGCGGGCGCACGCCGCGGCGCAGCCGCATCTGCGGATGGCGCTGCCGCTGCCGGCCCTGCAGGATGCCGCGGCGGACCGGATTTCCGATCGCCCGGTGTGGCAGGCGGCCAGCGTGCAGCCGGGGCAGTCGCTGGCCGCGCTGTTCGCCGAACAGGGCCTGGCGGCCGACGACCTGGCGCGCGCGCTGGAGGCCGACGGCGGCCGGTCCGGTCTTGCGCGGCTGCATCCGGGCCAGCGTTTCGAATTCCAGCGCGGCGCGCACGGCGAACTGCTGGCGCTGCGTTACAACCGCGACGAATCGCAGCAGGTCACGCTGCGTTTCGACGGCGACAGCGTGCGCGTACAGCTGCGATCGCGTCCGGTCGAGCGCATGACGCGCATGGCGCACGGCATCATCACCGATTCGCTGTTCGCCGCCGGCAACCGCGCCGGCATGAGCGACGCCATGGTGCTGGAACTGGCCAGGGTGTTCGGCTACGACATCGACTTCGCGCAGGATCTGCGCGAAGGCGACCGCTTCGCGGTGGTGTACGACGCCGTCTACCGCGACGGCGAATATCTGCATGCAGGCAACATCCTCGCGGCCGAATTCGTCAACCGCGGGCACCGCTACACCGCCTTCCGCTACGTCCTGCCCGACGGCAGCGCGGCCTACTTCAGCGAGGACGGCCGGCCCATGCGCAAGTCGTTCCTGCGCACGCCGGTGGATTTCACCCGCATCTCCTCGCGCTTTTCGGTGGCACGCATGCATCCGATCCTGGGCCGCATGCGTGCGCACAGGGGCGTGGATTACGCCGCGCCGACCGGCACGCCCATCTATGCCGCTGGCGACGGCGTGGTGGTGTTCCGCGGCCGGGAGAACGGCTACGGCAATTTCGTGCTGATCCGCCACAACAGGGACATCAGCACCGCGTACGGACACCTGTCGCGTTTCGCCAGGGGCCTGCATCGCGGCGAGCGCGTGCATCAAGGAGAGGTCATCGGCTACGTCGGCATGACCGGTCTCGCCACCGGGCCGCATCTGCACTACGAGTTCCGCGTCGATGGCGTGCAGCGCGATCCGCTGACGGTGACGCTGCCCAAGCCCAGGCCGCTGCCAGCGTTGCAACTGGCTGCGTTCCGGCGCGCCATCGCGCCGCAACGGGTGCGACTGGCGCGGCTCGACGGCGACACCCGCATGGCTCGCGCGCGGTGAGCGCAGCCGCGCAGGACGGGCTGTATCTCGGCCTCATTTCCGGCACCAGCGCCGACGGCATCGACGCGGCGCTGGTCGAATGCGCGGGCACCGGCGTGCGTCTGCTGGGCGCGCGTACCGACGTCTACGACGCGCCGCTGCGGCGCGAGGTGCTGGCGCTGGCGCAGGGCGAGGCGGCGTTCGATCTCGATGCCCTGGGCCGGCTCGACGTGCGCTTGGGCGAGGCGTTCGCGGCGTCCGCACTGGCGCTGCTGAAGCAGACCGGTGTCGCGCCGCGGACGGTGCGCGCGATCGGCTCGCACGGGCAAACCGTGCGCCATCGGCCGCAGGGAGCGCACCCGTTCACCCTGCAGCTGGGCGATCCCAGCGTCATCGCCGAGCGCACCGGCATCCCGACCGTGGCCGATTTCCGCCGCGCCGATATGGCCGCCGGCGGCCAGGGCGCACCACTGCTGCCGGTGCTGCATGCGGCGCTGCTGGCCGCGCCGGGCGAGCCGCGCGCGGTGCTCAATCTGGGCGGCATCGCCAATCTCACGCTGCTGGATGGCGCGGGCGGCGTGCGCGGTTTCGACACCGGGCCGGCCAACGCGCTGCTGGATGCCTGGTGCGCGCGGCACACCGGCGCGGCGCACGATGCCGGCGGTGCGCTGGCGGCGGCCGGCCGGGCCGACGCGGCGCTGCTGGCGGCGCTGCTGGCCGATCCCTATTTCGCCGCGCCGCCGCCCAAGAGCACCGGCCGCGAGCATTTCCATCTGCGCTGGCTGGATGCGCGGATCGCCGGGCGCGATCTCGCGGCGGCCGACGTGCAGGCCACGCTGCTGGCGTTGACCGTGCGCAGCATCGCCGGCGCACTGGCCGCGCACGCGCCGGACACGCGCCTGCTGTGGGTCTGCGGCGGCGGCGTGCACAATCCGGTGCTGCTGGCGGCGCTGCGGCGGGCGGTGTCCTGTCCGCTGCGCAGCACGGCCGAGGCCGGCGTCGACCCGGATTTCATCGAGGCGATGGCGTTCGCCTGGCTGGCCCGCCAGCGCCTGCTGGAGCTGCCCGGCAACCTGCCGTCGGTGACCGGCGCGCGTGCGCCGCGCGTGCTGGGTGCTGTGCACGCGGCGATCGCGCGCTCAGTCTGATCCGTTTTCGCGGCGGCGCGCGAACTGGCTGTCGGGGACTTCGCGCATGGCGGCGACGGCTTCGCTGAAGGCGCGGTCCTCGCCGGCATCCAGTCCGGCGCTGGTGCTGCGGCCCAGCTCGATCTCGCGGGCGGTGAACGGATCGCCGCCGGCCAGACCCAGGCCGTGGCGCAGCGCGTGCAGGATGACGTCGTTGAGCGACCACTTGCGCGCCAGCGCCAGTTCCTTGATGCGTTCGGCCACAGCTTCGTCGATCTGGCGTACCAGGATGTCCGGCACAGAAACACCTCAAACACTGGATCCGCCCCCCGCGGTGCGATTGTGGCAAGAAGCCGCGCCGATTTCATGCGTCGCGCAGTTCCGGCGGCAGACGCCGCCGCAGCCAGCCCAGCAGCAGCAGCGCCGGCACTACCGAGGTCATGCTCAGCAGGTAGACGCCGGGATATCCGAACTGTTCGACCAGCACGCCGGACGCACCGGCGATCAGCTTGCCGGGCAGGTTGGCCAGCGAGCTGAGCAGCGCGTACTGGGTGGCGGTGTAGCCGCGGCTGGTCAGTCCGGACATGAAGGCCACCAGCACGGTGCCGCCGAAGCCGTTGGCGAGATTGTCGCCGGAGAGCGCCAGCGCGAACCAGGCGATGGAGCCGGGGTGCGCGGCCATCAGCACGTACAGGACATTGCACAGCGCCACGCCCAGCACCGACACCAGCACCGGCCCGCGCAGGCCGAAACGCGCGATGGCCCAGCCGCCCAGCAGCGCGCCGCTGATGCTGACGATCACGCCGTACACCTTGGACACCGTGGCGATGTCGGCCAGGGTGAAGCCCAGGTGCAGGTAGTAGGGGTAGGCGATCACGCCGGTCATCTGCTCGGGCAGTTTGAACAGCCCGACGAACAGCAGCAGCGCCAGCGCCAGCGTCAGGCCGAAGCGGCCGGTGAAATCGCGGAATGGCCCGACCACACCCTCGCGCAGCGCCGCCCGCCAGTTGTCGGCACGCGCGACGTGACGCTGTGGTTCGGTCGCGCGCAACACCGCCAGCATGGGCACCAGCAGCAGCGCCGCCATGGCCAGGTAGCCCGCACGCCAGCTGATGAACTGCGCCACGTACAGCGTGCCCACGCTGCTGACGATCAGCGCGATGCGGTAGCCCAGTGTGTAGGTGGCGACCAGTCCGCCCTGGGCCTCGATCGGTGCGATTTCGATGCGGTAGGCGTCGATCGCCACGTCCTGGGTGGCGCCGGCGAACGCCGCCACCGCATTGGCCGTGATGAACAGTGCGAACGATGCCCCCGGGGTCAGCCAGGCCATGCTGGCCAGCGCCAGCGCCAGCACGCATTCGGCCAGCAGGATCCAGCCGCGGCGCTGGCCCAGGCGGCCGAACAGCGGCAGGCGCACGCGATCGACCGCCGGCGCCCACAGGAACTTGAAGGTGTAGGTCAGCGTGGCGTAACTGACCAGCGCGATCAAGGCGAGATCGACCCCGGCCTGCTTCAGCCACGCGGACAGCGTCACGCCCACCAGCAGGAACGGCAGGCCCGAAGAGAATCCGAACAGGAACATCGTGCGCGCCGCCGGCGTGCCGAACGCCGCGGCCAGCGCGCGCCAGCCGCGCGGGTGTTGCGGGGGGCTCACCGCGAGGCTCCGTCGGCGTAATCCACCCGGTACGGCGCGTGGTCGGAGAAGCGCGGTGCGCGCACGATGCCACAGTCGCGCAGCCGCGTGCGCAGGTCGGGCGTGACCAGCTGGTAGTCGATGCGCCAGCCCACGTCCCGGGCGTAGGCCTGGCCGCGGTTGGACCACCATGTGTATTCCTGCCCCTGCGGGCGCAGCACGCGGTAGGTGTCCACCCAGCCGTGCGCGATCTGCGCGTTGAGCCAGGCGCGCTCCTCGGGCAGGCAGCCGGAATTCTTCTGGTTGGATTTCCAGTTGCGGATGTCCATCTCGCTGCGCACGATGTTCCAGTCGCCGCACAGGACGTAGCTGCGCCCGCTGTGCAGCCAGCCTGCGAGCACGCCGGCGAGCCAGTCCATCACCTCGAACTTGAAACGCTGGCGCGTCTCGCCCGAGGAGCCCGAGGGGAGATACAGCGAGACCACGCTGAGCGCGCCGAAGCGGGCCTCGAGATAGCGTCCCTCGCAGTCGAACGGCGCCCAGTCCAGCGCGGACAGCACCGTGTCGGGCGGCTCGCGGCTGAATACGGCGACGCCGCTGTAGCCGGCCTTGCTGCGCGCGTCGTGCCAGTGGCAGTGGTAACCCGACGGCCGCTGCGCCGCATCGAGCTGCGCCTCCTGCGCCTTGGTCTCCTGCAGGCACACCACATCCGCGTTCTGCCGGGGCAGCCATTCGAACAGGCCCTTGCGCGCAGCCGAGCGGATGCCGTTGGCGTTGAGGGTGAGGATGCGCATGCAGCGACCGCCGATGAAGCCAGGCGCGACCATGCCTGCAGCGCCCGGCGACGTCAACGCGGCGAAACCGGATAATCGGCGGACG
The DNA here is from genome assembly GCA_021792975.1 of Pseudomonadota bacterium. Lineage (GTDB taxonomy): Bacteria > Pseudomonadota > Gammaproteobacteria > Xanthomonadales > Rhodanobacteraceae > Metallibacterium. The sequence continues at coordinate 11,572 of JAJYTR010000034.1, forward strand.
ATTCCGCCCCGGCCCCGGTATGCACGCCTATCAACACGATTTCCTCGAGCTGGCCCACGCCTCGGGCGTGCTGCGTTTCGGTCATTTCACGCTGAAGTCCGGGCGGGAGAGCCCGTACTTCTTCAACCTCGGCGCGATCGCCTCGGGCGTGGCGCTGGAGCGCCTGGGACGCGCCTACGCCGCCTGCATCGAGGCGTCGGGCCTCGCCTTCGACATGCTGTTCGGTCCCGCCTACAAGGGCATTCCGCTGGCCGCCGCCGCCGCCATCGCGCTGGCGCAGCGGCACGGGCGCGACGTGCCGCTGGCCTACAACCGCAAGGAAGCCAAGGAGCACGGTGAGGGCGGCGTGCTGATCGGTGCGCCGCTGCGCGGCCGCGTGCTGGTCGTGGACGACGTGCTGACCGCGGGCACCGCGGTGCGGCAGTCGCTGGCGCTGATCCGTTCGGCCGGTGCCGGGCCGGCGGGGGTGGTGATCGCGCTGGACCGGCAGGAGTGCGGCCAGGGCACGCATTCGGCGGCACAGGAGCTGGCGCAGGAGGAAGGCGTGCCGGTGCACGCCATCGTCGGCCTGGCCGAGATCATGGCTTTCGTGCACGCCCAGCCGCAGCTGGCGGATGCTGGTGCCGCGCTGGCCGCATACCGAGCGCGCTACGGCGTGGCCTGATCCTGCCCGGCGCAGCCGTTACCATGGGCGCTTCGCCGCGCGCCGCGCGGCGCCGGCCGCGTGCATGCGCATCAACGTCATCGCCTGGGACAACGGCCTCGGCCTTTCGCGCCACCTGCGCCTGCTGGCGCTCGCGCTGCGCTCGTGCGGACACGAAGTGACGCTGACCGGCCTGCGCCGCGGCAACTGGCGCAAGCTGGGCCGGCGCATCGGGCTGGGCACGCGCGATCTCTGGAACCGCGTCCTGGCCGACCGCGGCTGGGCCCGCCTCGATGTCAACATCATGATCGAGCACATCCGCCCGGAGTTCCTGGCCGCCGCGCGGCGCAACGTGCTGCTGCCGCATCCGGAGTGGTTCCTCGAGTCCGATCGCGCGCTGCTGCCGCGCGTGGACGCGGTGTTCGCGCAGACCCGCCACGCCGTGCCGCTGTTCGAGGAGCTGGGTGCGCGCGTGCGCTACACCGGATTCACCAGCGAGGATCGTCGCGATGCCGCGGTACCGCGCCGGCGCGTGTTCTTCCATCTCGCCGGGCGCAGCCAGAACAAGGGCACGGTGCAGCTGCTGGAGCTCTGGCGCCGGCATCCCGAATGGCCGCTGCTGACCGTGGTGCAGAACCCGAGGAGCGCCACCTCCGGCGCGGTGGCGGCCAACATCGCGCATCGCATCGACTACCTCGACGACGCCGAGCTGCGGCGGCTGCAGAATGCGCACTGGTTCCACCTGTGCCCATCGGAAACCGAGGGCTACGGACACTACCTGGTCGAAGCCATGGGGCTGGGCGCGGTGGTCATCACCACCGATGCCGCGCCGATGAACGAATTCATCGCGGTGGACCGCGGGCTGCGGGTGGCCTGCACGCGCAGCGGGCGGCAGAACCTGGCCACCACGCACTTTTTCGACGAGGCGGCCATGGAACGGGCCATCGCGCAGGCGCTGGCATTGCCCGACGCGGAACTGGTACGCATGGGCGCCGCCGCGCGCGGCTGGTTCGAGGACAACGCGCGCGCTTTCCCCGGGCGTCTCGATGCCGCCCTGCGCGATCTGTGACCGGGGTCAACCGCGCCGGCCGTGCCGCGTTGGCAACACCGCCGGCCGGGTTGCCCGGGTACGGCTTCCGCGTCACCATCGGGCCGCGCGTCATGCGATGCATGGTGGTGCCGCCGTAATTCAGCCGGCGATCACATTGCCGCCACAGGCTGCCGGCATCATCCGGACAGGTGCGGGGGCGGCTGCTGGGATGCATGGGTTACAGGAAGGAGTACCGTCATGGCCAGCGTCAACCTGGTCTATCGCGACAACGGATTCGGGCTCAGCCGCGATTTCCGTCTGCTGGCCGGCGCGTTGCGGCGCAGCGGCTGTGATGTGTTCGCGACACGGCTGGATGGGCGCTGCGAGCGCCGCCGCCGCCGCTGGACCGGTGCACTGCTGCAGGTGCCGGGCGCGCTGGCCGGCGGCATCACCCGCCGCTTCAAGCCCGCGCGTTTCGATCTCAACATCCAGTTCGAGCACGTCTGGCCCGAGCAGCTGGCGCTGGCGCGCGCCAACGTGGCGCTGCCCAACCCCGAGTGGTTCGACCGCCATGACCAGCGGCGTCTGCGCCGCATCGACGGCGTATGGGCCAAGAGCCGCAACGCCGTGGACATCTTCCGCGCGCTGGGCTGTCCGGCGCAGCTGCTGGGCTTCACCAGCGAGGACCATCTCGATGCCGGCGTGCCGCGCGAGCGCAAGTTTCTGCATCTGGCCGGCGGCAGCCGCACCAAGGGTACGCGGCGGCTGCTGGAGTTGTGGCGGCGCCATCCGGAATGGCCGCAGTTGACCGTGCTGCAGCATCCCGACGAGGCCGAGGACATTCCGGCCGTGCACAACATCGAATACCGCATCGGCTACCTCGATCCGCGCCGTCCGGAGGCGCGCAGCGAGCTGGTGCGGCTGCAGAACAGCCATCTGTTCCACGTCTGCACCTCCGAGACCGACGCCTGGGGGCACTATCTGGTCGAGGCGCTGGGCGTGGGGGCGGTGACGCTGACGGTCGATGCGCCGCCCATGAACGAGCGCGTCCCTCCCGGGTGCGGGCTGCTGGTGCCCTATGCGCGCAGCGACCGCATGGCGCTGGCTACGCGTTACTACTTCGACGCCGGTGCGATGGAGCGGACGGTCGAGCAGGCGCTGGCATTGGACGGCCCGTCGCTGCACCGGATCCGCGACAACGCCCGCGCCAGCTTCGAACGCACGCGCGCGGCTTTCGACCAGCGCGTGGCGGCGGCGCTGGGCGACAGCCTGCGTTGAGCGCATGAGCGTTGCCGCGGACCGCTGGCGCGCCGTGCGCGACCAGCCCTGGCAGGCGCGGCTGGGCATCGCCGCCCTGTTGCTGGCGGCCCTGACCGCGGTAACCGATCTGCCGCAGCCGCTGCAGTCCAGCACCGCGGCGGCGGCGGCGCTGCTGGCACTGCTGGCCATGGGCGGCCGGCCCTGGCGCGAACTGCGGCAGCATCCGCTGCCCTGGCTGATCCTGCTGATGGCGCTGTACAGCCTCGTGCATGCCGCCGTGGTGGCACAGCCGCTGCCCGGCCAGGGTTACGCGCGGCAGCTGACCCTGGATGCCGATCCGCTCAAAGTGCTGGTCTACGCGCTGGCCTTCGGCTGGTGGCTGGCCCGCTACCCGCGCTGGATCCTGCCGGTGCTGAAACTGCTGGCGCTGGGCTGGGCGCTGTGGCTGCTGGTGCAGATGCCATGGGCGCAGGTGGACGCACTGGCCGCGGCGACCCTGCGCCTGCGCCTGGGTTATGCCGAGAACCTCACCGGGGCTTTCGCCGCGCTGGTGCTGCTGATCGCACTGCACGGCGCCTGGCTGTGCTGCCGCGGTCCGCAGGAGGTGCCGCTGCGGGGTCTGCGCGGCGATGGCTGGGTGCTGCTGTCGCTAGCGGCGCTGCTGGTGCTGCTGTTCGCACAGTCGCGCGGCGCCTGGCTGGCGGCGGCGGTAGGCACGGTCCTGCTGGTGACGATGGGGCGGGCGCCGGCAGCCGCGGCGACACGGCCGGTTCCGGCGGGATGGCGGCGTCTGCTGCCGGGGTTCGCCGTGCTGCTGCTGGTTCCGGTGCTGGGCTGGTATCTGGCGCGGCCGGCGGTGCTGCAGCGTTTCGATGGCGGTACCGTCGCCGCCCTGACGGTGCTGCAGGGCGGTCCGGTGAGTGCGGCCGCGCCCTCGGTGGGCCTGCGGCTGGAGCTGTGGCGGTTCGCGCTGGACGAGATCGCGCGGCGGCCGCTGTTCGGCTGGGGACTGGCCAGCATCCATCCGCAACTGGTGGCGCACGGCATCGAGTGGCAGGGCTATGTCCCACCTCATCTGCACGACACGCCGCTGCAGGTGGCCATGGGCATGGGCTTGCCGGGGCTGCTGCTGGTGGCGGCGGCATTCCTGCTGCCGCTGCGCGACGTATGGCGCGCCTGGCGGCGGGCATCGCGACGGCGCGGCGTACTGGCACTGATCCTGGCGCTGGGCGCGGTGCTGCTGGTGGTCAACCTGTTCGATTATCTGGCCTGGAGCAACGGCTATATGCGCGGCCCCCTGGAGATCGTGCTGGGTTGCGCGGTGGCGGTTTCCCTGCGTATGCGCCGCGGCGAACCGGAACCGGCCTGAATCCGCCGCGCCGGACGAAAAAAGGCGCGATCCGGAGATCGCGCCATGAGGGTCTCGTTACCCAGGTTGCATGCCCCACGCCGGCGGGTGGAGAACCGCGCCGGCACCGGCAGCCTAGGGCCCGCGTATGGCGGGCCGATGACACCCAGGCTCCTATTTGTGCACAGGCAGTCGGGCAAGGGATTGCCCGTATTTGTCAAGGCAGTTTCATCAGATCTTGATGCATCAGCATGATGCATAAGAATTATTTTCTGAGATACGACATCCTTCACGCCGGAGAGGCCGTCCCGGCGGCGCCCGCCCTCGATTGACGCACAGACTTATCCACAGCCGCCGCGCCACCGCGGGCGACACGGACGCCGCCGCTCGAACTGCTAGCATCAGCGGTTTGTCCGATCGCGAGCCCGCCGTGAAAGCCCCGCTTCGCGCCCTACTCGATGAGGCCTTCGCCATCCTGCGGCGCGAAGGCCGTGTGCCGGCCCAGGCCGAACTTCCGGCCTACACGCTGGAGCGCAGCCGGACACGCACGCACGGCGATTTCGCCTGCAATCTCGCACTGCTGCTGGCCAGGCCCGCACGCATGAATCCGCGCGCGCTGGCCGAGGCGCTGGTGGGCGCGCTGCCGGCGCACCCGCTGCTGGCGCGCGCCGAAGTGGCCGGGCCGGGCTTCATCAACCTGTTTCTGGCGCCGGCGGCCTGGCACGAGGAGGTGCGCCGCGTGCTGGCCGAAGGCGCGCGCTACGGCTGCAACGATGCGGGCGGCGGCGAGCGCGTGGGCGTGGAGTTCGTCTCGGCCAATCCCACCGGGCCGCTGCACGTGGGCCACGGTCGTGCCGCCGCGCTGGGCGACTGCATCGCGCGGTTGCTCGAAGCCAGCGGCTGGGCGGTGACGCGGGAGTTCTACTACAACGATGCCGGCGCACAGATCGACAATCTGGCGCGTTCGGTGCAGGCGCGCGCGCTGGGCCACGGCCCCGAACATCCGCAATGGCCCGCCGACGGCTACCGCGGCGAATACATCCGCGAAGTGGCGCAGGCGTACCGGGACGGCGCCAGCGTCGAAGTGGACGGGCGTGCCGTCACCGCCGCGCGCGACGTGCACGATCTGGAGTCCATCCGCCGTTTCTCGGTGGCGTATCTGCGCCGCGAACAGAACCGGGATCTCGCCGCCTTCGGCGTGCGTTTCGACGTGTTTTTCCTCGAATCCTCGCTGTACGCCGAGGGCAAGGTGGAGGAGACCGTGCGCGCGCTGGTCGCGCACGGGCACACCTACGAGGAGGGCGGCGCGCTGTGGCTGAAGTCCACCGACTTCGGCGACGACAAGGACCGAGTCATGCGCAAGTCCGACGGCAGCTACACCTATTTCGTGCCGGACGTGGCGTACCATCTCAGCAAGTGGCAGCGCGGCTACCGGCGCGCCATCACCGAGCTGGGCGCCGACCACCATGGATCGCTGGCGCGCGTCCGCGCCGGGCTGCAGGCGCTGGAGGCGGGCATCCCGCAGGACTACCCCGAATACGTGCTGCACCAGATGGTGACCGTGATGCGCGGCGGCGAGGAGGTGAAGCTGTCCAAGCGCGCCGGCAGCTACGTGACCCTGCGCGACCTGGTCGATGAGGCGGGCCGCGACGCCACGCGCTGGTTCCTGGTCGCGCGCCGCGCCGATGCACAGCTCACCTTCGACATCGATCTGGCGCGCGCGCAGAGCAACGACAACCCGGTGTTCTACGTGCAGTACGCACACGCGCGGATCTGCAGCGTACTGCGCCAGGCGGCCCAGCGCGGCATGGTGCACGACGCCGCGCGCGGCGGCGCGGCGCTTGCGCGGCTGCACGGTGCGCAGGCACAGGCGCTGATGTGGGAGCTGTCGCGCTATCCGGAAGTGGTCGAGGCGGCCGCGCGCGATCTCGAGCCGCACCTGGTCGCGCACTACCTGGGCGAACTCGCCTATGCGTTCCACACTTGGTACAACAGCGAGCCGTTCCTGGTGGATGACCCCGGACTGCGCGACGCGCGCCTGTCGCTGGCATGCGCCGCGCGGCAGGTACTGGCCAACGGCCTGGAATTGCTGGGCGTCTGTGCCCCGGAGCAGATGTGATGGTTGAGAAACGCAAGAAACAGGCGGTGCGCAGCGGCGGCCTGCCGGCCTGGGCGCTGCTGGGCATCGGTTTCGTGGCCGGCCTGGCGGTGATGGGCTACGTGGCCCACCGCGGCTGGATCCCCAGCCTGCGCAGCAATGCCGGACCCGAGGCCAATCCCGACGCGCGGCCGCCTGCCGCCGGCGAGCCCGGCATCGCCGGCGCGGCCAGCGCGCCCAAGCCCAGCTTCGATTTCTACCAGGTGCTGCCGGGCAAGGAAGTGGTGATCCCCGACGCCGAACTCAGCGCCAGGGCCAAGGCCGAGGCGCGGGCCCCGGCGGCTTCCGCGGCTCCGGGGGCGGCGGTGGCCAGCACGCGCGTGGCGCCGGCGCAGGTCGGACCGGCGATCGGCACGGGAGGCTACCTGCTGCAGGTCGGCGCCTTCCCGGATGACGCCAAGGCGCAGGCCGCCAAGGCCAGGCTGGCCCTGCAGGGCTTCGTGGCGCACGTGCAGAAAGTGCAGATCGGCGCGCAGACCTGGTATCGCGTGCGCCTGGGACCGTACGCCGATGCCGCGCAACTGGAGAAGGTCAAGCGGCAACTGGACGGCGCCGGCATCCCTGCCATCGCGCTGAAGGAAAACCGTTGACCTACTGCGCACGGGTTCAGTCTTTCCAGTCCGCGGGCGGGGTAAGGGCGATGCCGGCCTCGCGCAGCAGGGCCGCCTGGATCGAATTTTCGGTGCCGCCCTCGAGCACCAACTGCACCAGACGGCCGGCCAGCGCGTCATCGCCGCGCGCCTTCAGCACCAGCACGGCGAACTGCTGCGTCTGCCAGGTCAGCGCGCGGCGTGCGGCGGCCGCGCGCGCGCGCGCGGCGGCGTCTGCGGCGAGGCGTTGCTGCAGCGCCAGCCCGGCCGCGCGCGCGATCACCGTATCGCCCCAGGCCAGCAGGTGCGCGATGCGCCGGCACTGTGCGCGGCGAATCCCGGTGCCGGGGTTCCTGCAGGTCTCGAACACCGGCGCCATCGCCGGACTGGGCAGGTACATCACGTTGCCCGCCGCCAGCATGTAGGTGGCGGCATAGGCATTGCCGCCGATGCCGGCAAGCTGCCGCACCAGCGCCGGCGGCATCGGCAGCGCGCGCGCGGTCTGCAGCACCGATTTCAGCAGCGTGCCGTAGTAGGTGCTGAACTCGCTGGACCGCGCGGCCCGCGCCAGCGCCGCGCGCGCGGCACGATCGTCGCCGTGCTGGCGCGCGTGGTCGAAAGCCAGCAGCCAGACTGCCGCGTTGTGCGGCGCCAGCGCCTCCAGACGGTGCAGCGCGGCGCGATCGATGCAGTCTTCCGGCTGTGGTCCGACGGTGCCGCAACGGCCCAGCGCGACCCATTGCACGGCAGGCCCGGCGTCGGGCGCGGCCAGGGCGCGCTTCAGGAATGCCTTGTAGGTGAGCACCGGCGGCAGGCCGGGTACGGCGCGCGCCAGCACCGCGGCGCCGGCCAGGCGGTCCGCTTCGCCGCGCAACGCGGCAATGCTGAGCACGTCGTGCTCGAACTGCGCCAGCGCCGAACGCGTGCGGGTCGGCGCGGCCGCAGCGACAGGTGCGGCGATGGAGGACGCGGCCCAAGCATGCGCCGGCAGACCCCAGGGCGACAGCACGCAGAACAGCAGCGGAACGATGCGGGACGGACGCGCCATGGCGGATTCCGGAGAGGAGCCGGCGCGCATTGTGCCCTGCGTCCCACGTGCCGCGCGTCTGCCCGCGTGCCCGGCACCTCGCGGTTCAGCCCAGCAGGTGCAGGCCCAGCAGCAGCAGCGGCAGCACCAGCGCCACCCCGTAGCCGACCATGGCGGCCGCCAGTTGCGGCGCCAGGCCGGCCATCGCGGCCAGTGCGGCGGCGGTGATCATCGGCGCCATCGCCGATTCCAGCACCGCCGCCTGCGCCGCCGGCCCCTGCAGGCCCAGCAGCGGCAGCACCAGCAACGCCAGCAGCGGCAGCACCAGCATCTTCAGCACCAGACCCACGCCCAGCGCCGGCAGGTGTTCGCGGTCGGGCTTCAGCTTCAGCTGCAGGCCGATGGCCAGCGCGACCATCGGCAGCAGCGCCGTGGCCAGCGGCTGCAGCATGCCGGTGAGCCAGCCGGGCAGGCGCGCGGGCGCGATGGCCAGCGCCAGCATCAGCGCCAGGAAGGCCGGAAAGGTCAGCACGCGGCGCAGGATGTGCAGCGGCCGCGGCCGCACGCCGTGGCCGTAGGCGGCCAGCACCGCCACGCCGTAGGTGGAGAGGATCAGGAACGAGCCGAACTGGTCGTACGCCACCGCGTAGGGCAGCGCGGCATCGCCGAGCACCGCGCGCGTCAGCGGAAAACCGAGATACGACGTGTTGCCCAGCGGCGCGGTCAGCAGCAGCGCGCCTTCGACCGCGCGCGGCCAGCGCAGCGCGCGCGCGATCAGCAGCACCAGCGCCGCCGCCACCAGCAGTTGCAGCCAGGGCAGCACGGCCACCGCCAGCAACTGCCGGCTGGGCGTCAGCCGCGCGGCATACAGCAGCACCATCGCCGGCAGGTTGACGTACAGCACCACCAGGTTGAGCGTGTCGGCGGCGCGCTCGGGCAGCGCGCGTCGCCAGGCGAGCAACCGGCCGCTCGCGATCAGCAGCAGGATGAACGCGAAGGTGGCCAGCGGAAGGTGCATGCGCGCGCTACCCGCCGGCGAAAGCCTGGACCAGGAACTCCGGCGCGCTGAGTGCGGCGCGGTGCACGCCGGCGTTGTAGTAGCGCGTCGTGAACGGCCTGGCGGCGGCATCGGCGGCGCGGAAACCGGCGAAGTCGTCCGTGCCCTTGCGCGCCAACGTGCAGCTCCACCAGCCGGTGGGGTAGCTGGGCTGCGGGAACGGCAGCGTGGCCAGCGCGCCGAAACCGGCGCGGCGCATGGCCGCGCGCATCGAACGGATCAGATCGAGGTGCGCCAGCGGCGACTCGGACTGCTGCACCAGCACGCCGCCCGCGCCCAGCGCGCGGCAGCAGCTGCGGTAGAACGTCTCGTTGAACAGGCCTTCGGCCGGACCGACCGGGTCGGTGGAATCCACGATCACCACGTCCACCGAGCCGGGCGCGCACGCCGCCATGTAGCGGATGCCGTCCTCGAAGCGCAGTTCGGCACGCGCATCGCCGTTGGCCTCGCACAGCTCGGGGAAGTACCGCTCGGCGAGGCGGGTGACGCGCTCGTCGATCTCCACTTGCACCGCATGCTCCACCTCGCGATGGCGCAATACCTCGCGCAGCGTGCCGCAATCGCCGCCGCCGATGATGACCACGCGGCGTGGCGCGGCGTGGCTGTACAGCGCCGGGTGCGACATCATCTCGTGATAGAGGAAGTTGTCGCGCGCGGTCACCATCATGCAGCCGTCGATCACCATCAGCGCGCCCCAGTCGGTGCTGTCGTAGATGGCGATGTGCTGGAAGGGCGTGCGTTCCTCGTGCAGCATGGCGCGCACGCGGAAGCCGATCGACGAGCCGCTGACGTCGTGCCGCTCGGTGAACCAGGTTTCGCTCATGGGGCGGATTCGCGCAGTCGAAAGCGCGGCATTGTAGTGGCGCGCGGCCGCTACAATAGCGGACGCTCCGGCCCCGCGGCGTGCAAGGCTTCCGGCCGGCGCAGTGTCCGCGTCCAGGCCCGCCGCTGCGACGCTCCCGCCGAAGCCCCTTCCGGAGATCCGCCATGACGGAACGCTGGGACCGCGACGCCGCGCGCAACCTGTATGCCATGCCCTACTGGAGCGAGGGCTATTTCGATATCGACGACGCCGGCCGCGTGCTGGCCTGCCCGCACGGAGCGGACGGCCCCGCCGTGGCGCTGGCCGACGCGGTGGCGTCGGCGCGCGCCGCGGGGCTGCGGCTGCCGCTGCTGTTGCGCTTTCCCGACATCCTGCAGCACCGCCGCGCGCAACTGCAGCGCGCGTTTGCCGAGGCCATGCGCATGCACGGCTACGGCGGCGGCTACACCGCGGTCTATCCGGTCAAGGTCAACCAGCAGCGCGGTGTGGCCGGTGCGCTGGCAGCGGGCGGCGCACCGCCCGGCTTCGGCCTCGAGGCCGGCTCCAAGCCCGAGCTGCTGGCGGTGCTGGGCATCGCCCAGCCGGGCAGCCTGGTGGTGTGCAACGGCTACAAGGACGCCGAGTACGTGCGTCTGGCGCTGATCGGCCGGCAGATGAGCCTAGACGTGGTGATCGTCATCGAGAAGCCCTCCGAACTGGAGCACGTGCTGCGCGAATCGCGCCGGCTGGGCATCGCGCCGCTGCTGGGCGTGCGCGTGCGCCTGGCCACGCTGGGCGGCGGCAAGTGGCAGAACACCGGCGGCGAGAAGGGCAAGTTCGGGCTGACCCCGCGCCAGTTGCTGGACCTGCTGGCGCGGCTGCGCGAATCGGATCGGACCGACGCGCTCAAGCTGCTGCATTTCCACATGGGCTCGCAGCTCTCTAATCTGCGCGATATCGCCGCCGGCATGCGCGAGGCCGTGCAGTACCTGGCACAGTTCGCGCGCGCCGGCATCGCGCTGCGCTGGCTGGACGTGGGCGGCGGCCTGGGCGTGGACTACGAGGGCACGCGCTCGCGCTCGGAGTGCTCGGTGAACTATGCGCTGGACCAGTACGCGCAGGCCATCGTGCAGCCGCTGGCCGAGCTGTGCGCCGCCGCCGCGCTGGCTCCGCCCCGCATCGTCACCGAAGCCGGCCGCGCCATGAGCGCGCACCACGCCGTACTGGTGGCCAACGTCAGCGAGGTCGAGCCGGCGCCCTGCGGCGCGAGCACGCCGCCCGCGGTCGCCGCTCCGGCGGTGCTGCGCCACCTGCACGCCCTGCATGCGGAACTCGACCGCCGCCCGCCCACCGAGCTGTATCTGGAGGCGCAGCAGCACCATGCCGAAGGCCTGGCGCTGTTCGCGCTGGGCCAGCTCGACCTGGCGCAGCGCGCGCAGCTGGACGACCTGTTCCACGCGCTGGCGCACGCGGTGCGGCGGCGGCTGGATCCGCAGGAGCGTGCCCACCGCGGCCTGCTGGACGAACTGGACGAGAAGCTGGTGGACAAGTACTTCGTCAACTTCTCGGTGTTCGAGTCCATCCCCGACGTGTGGGCCATCGACCAGATCTTTCCGATCGTGCCGCTCGCCGGACTGCAGCGAAAACCCGAGCGCCGCGGCGTCATCGCCGACCTCACCTGCGATTCCGACGGCCGCATCGACCGCTACGTGGATGCCGGCGGCGTCGACGTCAGCCTGCCGCTGCCTGCACCGGAGCCGGACCGGCCCTGCCTGCTGGGCATCTTTCTGGTCGGCGCCTACCAGGAGACGCTGGGCGACATCCACAACCTGTTCGGCGACACCGACGCGGTGAACGTGCAGGTGGATGCCGCGGGCCGCATCGCGCTCAGCCATCAGCGCCGCGGCGACAGCG